>SVLG01000018.1 GCA_015068055.1 Oscillospiraceae bacterium
TCGGAAAAGAGGCGATAACGCTTCATCATCTCCACCACGCTCCACTGGAGGGAGCCGGCGGCCTTCTTGGGATCGGTGACCACGGGGATGTAAAGATGGGGGATGCCGTTATAGATCCCAAGCTCCACCATCTTGGGGTCGATCATGATAAGCCGCACCTCGTCGGGGCTGGACTTATAGAGCAGGGACAGAATCAGGCTGTTCATACAGACGGACTTGCCGCTGCCGGTGGTGCCCGCAATGAGCATGTGAGGCAGCTTGGAGATATTGCCGGTGATGCAATTGCCGGAGATATCCTTGCCGATGGCAAAGGTCAGAGTGGAGGGGGCTTTCTGGAAGGTATCAGAGGCCACCACCTCACGAAGATAGACGGTACTGATGAGCTTGTTGGGCACCTCCACACCCACCGTGGCCACGCGGCCCGGAATGGGGGCTATGCGCACGCTGCTGACACCCAGCGAAAGGGCCAGATCTCCGGCCAGATTGGTCAGCTTTGTAAGGCGCAGACCGGCCTCCAGTTCCAGATCGTAGCGGGTGACGCTGGGCCCCCGGGTAATGCCGGTAATACCGGCACGGATGCCAAAGCTCTTGAGGGTGGCTTCCAGCCGCTCGCGGTTGAGCTTGGCCTCCTCCCGGCCGTCTATGCGGCCGCCGTCACCCAGATTCAAAAGATCCAGCGGCGGGTACACATAGGTCTCGGGGCGTTCCTCATTGAGTTCCTCGATCTCCCGGGCCACTTCCCGGGTGGCCTTCCGCACATCCTTCTTGCTGATCTTGGCGGGGGGCTCGTCCTCCAGCGGGGGCAGCAGATCCACCACCTCGGGATACTCCGGGGCGATGGTATCGTCGGCAGCCTCGGCGCTGAGTTCACTCAAAAGCTCATCCGCAGCCCCGGCGGCCACCAGCTTGCCCATGGCGGCATAGCCAAGGGGCATGGGCGGGATGTCCTCTGCGGGAGCCGCGGGCTCCTCCACCGCCTCGTCCTTTTTCCGACGGCGGCGGGTATTCTTCACGGGCTTTTCCGGCTCGGCATAAACCGGGGGCAGTTCCTCTGCCACGCTCTCGGGTTCATCCAGCGGGATGTCGATGGGCTGGGGCGCACTGCGGCGGCGGGAAGGCTTTTCCGGGGCGGCAAAAATAGCCGGGAGAGCCGGCTGCTCCGCTCTGGGCTGGGCCTTGCTCCGCACAGGCTGCGGAGCGGGTTCGGGTTCGGGCTCATAAGCCACCCGGGGCCGGGGCGTCAGCAGTTCCTTCATGGAGATGCGTCCGGCAATGATAACGCAAAAGAGGAAAAGGAAGATCAGCAGCGGCAGGGCACCATAAGGGCTCACCGCCTGACGCAGCAGTTCGGAGACATAGGAAGAAATCAGTCCACCGCTTTCCAGTGCCATGCCGGTGCTGTAATACTCCAACGCACGGGTGTACTGCATGGCATACTCACTGCCGCAGCGGATCATGTGCACAATGGCGCCGAGGATCAGCGGCATGCAGAAAAGTGCCGCCAACCGCGCCCCCACGGGCTTGCCGTGGTGGAAGAAAAGGACGTAGCTTGCCGCCAGCAGCACCGGCGGTACGATCCAGAAGCCCCAGCCAAAGAGGCCTTTGAATACAAAGAGACTCAGTGCATCGATGAGCCAGTAGCCGTCCTTGAAATAGCCGATAAAGGTGAAAACGGCCGCAAACAGACAGACAGCGCCCCCCACTTCCCGGCGAATGGGCTTGGGGGTATCCTTTTTGCTGCTTTTTTTGCTTGTGGAGGATTTACTGGCCATGCAATCTTCACTCTTTCGTAAGAATCATTAGAACAGAGACGCGATCAGCGTCACGACACCGGCGCCCCACATATAATACGCAAAGTTACCGAAACGGCCCTTGCTGACGATACGGCGCAGAAGGACAATGCTGAAATAACCGGTCACCGCCGCCACCAGCATGCCCACAAAATAAGTACCCAGAAGGCTGGTATCAAAGCCCTCCTGAATGGCGTCCACAAGACCGAGGATGTTGGCCCCGATCACGGCGGGGATGCTGAGGAGCAGGGAGAATTTCACGGCGAAGCTGCGCTCGTGGCCGGTGGCAATGCCGGCGGTGATGGTGGTGCCGGAACGGGAAAGGCCGGGAATGGTAGCCACTGCCTGACAAACGCCGATGAGCAGGGCGTCCACCACGGTCATCTGCCGCTCGCTCTTGCGGCCCCGGGGCATACGGTCGGAGACATAGAGCATGCAACCGGTGAGCAGGAAGATGGCCCCGATGAAACCGGTCTTGTAGTAAAGGCTCTCCAGCATATCGTTGATGGGCAGAACAACAAAGAGCGGCAGCGTGGCGAAGAACATCATCAGCAGCAGACGGCTGCCGGAGTATTCCTTCTTCAGCTCACCGCTGCGTGCATCCTTGATAAAGTCCAGCGTGTCCACCACGATACGGCGGATGTCCGGCCAGTAGGCCGCAAAGATGGCAACGAGCGTGCCCAGATGGAGCAGCACATCAAAGAACATATGCCCCTCTTCAGGGCTCTGGAAATTGAAAACATTCTGCAGCACCGAAAGATGGCCGGAGCTGGAGATGGGCAGGAACTCCGCCACGCCTTGAATAAAACCAAGAAAGATCGCAGCACCCATGCTCATAAACGATCACTCCTCCTTGCGCTTTTTAACCTATAAATATTATCATAAAACAACCTCTAATACAAGCAGAAAAAGGAAGAGACGGGAATTCTCCGAAAATACCCCCTTTACAAAGCCAAAAACTGTGGTATAATAATAAGGCTTTGTGGGGGCGTAGCTCAGCTGGGAGAGCGTTCGGTTCGCATCCGAGAGGTCAAGGGTTCGAATCCCTCCGTCTCCACCACAAAGGAAAACACCCCCTCGTGGGGTGTTTTTTCTTTGTGTCGAAGGGGGGTAAAAGAGGCCTTGCCGCGAAGCGGTCTGGGTGCCGGGAGCGGCGTTGACAACTTTACCGTCAAGGGTGTCGATTCCATTTCCACCGAACACAACGATGGTACCAAGATGATCTCCATTGAATTCAGAAACCCCGATTATCCCGATTCCTTTGTCTATCTGACCGTACAGTTTGTGAAGCAGGACGAGGATTGGAAAATTCGTTCCTATTATATGGAAGGCTGACCCGCTCTCCCCGCCATCTTTTTCACACAAAACGGCCCCGTCCTTTCGGACGGGGCCGTTCGCGTGTCAAAGAACTCTCATTAATAGCGACGTCTGCGGCTGTAGGCATAGCCGCCGATGCCGCCGGTAGCGGCCAGCAGAAGCAGAATCCACCAGGGGAAGCCGCCCTCCTTACCGGGAGCGGTCCAGCCCACAGCCACGGTGCCAAGCTCCGTAGCGGTGAAGTCCAGATAATACTTGCCGTCCTCATGCTTCGTGACGGTTACAGGGTATTCACCACCCTCGTGGATCACGCGGAAGCTGCAGGTTTCGTCGCTGCCCTCCGGAAGAGGGAGGGAAACCTTTACGCCACCCTCGGGAAGCTGCCCCGAGTCAGAATTCCAGCTTGCGCCGCCATCCTCGCTGCGCTGCAGCTCAAGATCATAAAAGGCGCTCTGTTTGCTGTCCAATTCCTTGTCGAGAGTCTTGTTTTCCCCACCCACGCTGACTTCCAGCTTGAGTACAGGCTCGGGCGTAACGGTGGGTTTGCTTTCGTTTACGCTCTCCTCCGCCTTTGCCTCGCGGACGGTAAGGGTACCCTCTATGTACCGGATGGTCGTTTCATAGTTCTTGCCGACCGGGGCCGCCGCGCCGCTTACGAGGATGGATGTCTTGCCGGGCTTCGTCGTATCCGGCTCCGTCTCATAGCTCAGCGTCGGTTCGGTTTTGAGCTTATCGCCGGCGGCGAGGCCCTTGACTTTGTAGCTGAGTTCGGGCAGTTCGTCCCCTACCTGCGCGCTGATATCATCGGCGGTGATGGTAAGCTGGGCTTTGCGGATGGAGACATTCTTGCTGGCATAGCCCGAATAGCCGCTGCGGCTGACGGTGGCCCGAAGGACATAGTCGCCCGCATCCGTGGGCGCCTCGCCGAGCCGGTAGCCGTTGGCGGTGTACCAGGTGTAGGTAAAGTCACCGGTATAGTAGCGGGCACTGGCCTTGCCGCCATAGGTGAGGGGCTTGCCGTCATAGGTCTTGCTCTCCAGCTGTACGCCGCTCATATCCACGGTAACGGTCACGTTGCCGTAATACCCGCCGCCACCGCCGCCAATGGACGCCGCCTTGCTGACGGTGAGCTTACCATCTACATAGATGATGGAATAGTTGGCGCTGGGTGCCACGGCACCGCTGGCGCGGATGACGGTGGTGCCCGCCTTGCTCATATCGGGCTTGGTCGCGTACTCCACGATGGGCAGAACCTGGAAGATCTCCCCGGCCACAACGCCGCTGGTGCTGTAAGTGGGGGTGGGTGCCTTCTGGCCCACGGTGGCGGTCTTGTTCTCGGCGGTGATGGTGATAACCGCCTGACCGATCGTAAAGCTGCCCTCCGCCGCAGCAAGGTCGTAGTTGCCGCCGTCCTTGTCGCTTACATAGACCCGACCGGTGCCGGCGTTGACGTTGCAGTCATAGCGGACACTGTACTCCGAGGCAGAAATCACCGTGCTGCCGTCCTTCACGGTAACCGCCGGGGTATGGGCCTTGCCGTTATACACATAGCTGCCCGCAGCCACCTCCACAGTGGGCGTAACGGTTTTGGGCTCGATGGTGAAGCTGCCGCTGACCTTGCCGGGCTGGGTCAGAGTATAGTTGGCCGCATCCGTGCCGCCCAGACGCAGGGCAGGCAGCGTAAGCTCCGTATAGGTTCCCACGGCGCTGCCGGAGAGAACACCCTTGAGCTCCTTGGTCACCACGTGGACATCGTCGGTGCTGTATATACCGCTGAGAGTGACCTCGGTAATGGTGAGGTTGGCGGTGCCGTCGTAGGTCTTGGCCGGGGCGGTAATGCCGACAACCGTGAGAGCCAGGGGTTTCACCTCCACATTGACAGCCACATCCACCGTGTCATATTTTCCGCTGTCGGTGGGGGTAAAGCGTGCCATATGTACACGGCTGCCCACAGCTCCCACCGGGACATTTTCCTCCAGCCAGGTCCATTTACCGTCGGTCGCATTGGGAAGAACAACATCCTTCAGCGTCCGGCCGTAGACGGCGGTGAGGCCGTCGGGGATGGAATAGACCGGTATGGCCTTGCCGATGGTATAGTACGCAGACGTATCTGCGAAACGGTAGTTGCTGCCGCTGACCGGCGAAATTGTCACGGGTACGCTGCTGCCCACAGCCGTTTCCTGACCGTAGGTAACGGTGTAGTCCCGATCCTTCTGCAGCGTGATGGTCGCGCCGCCGAAGCTCGCCGTCACGGTAACGCCGGGCTCTGCCGCGGTGCCGGTGTAGGGGTACTCGGTCTTATCCAGCGTCACCGTCGGGGTGATGTCGGCGGGCACGATCCGGAACGTGCCGGTGATGCTGCCGGTATAGTTGCCCGCACCGGTGACGGTAACGTCAGCCGTACCCACGTTGGTGTTGTTGCTGCAGCTCACCGTAAAGCCGCCAACTCCGTTAACGGTGACGTCCGGGACGATGGGCGAGCCGGTGTAAACCTGATCCGCAATGGGATCGATGGTCTTGTTGCCTATGTCCATGGGCGCAATGGTGAACGTAATCTCTGCGGTCACCTCAGGGTTCCCATAAGCAAGTCTTGCGGTATAGTCACCGGCCGCCAGGGGATATTCATTGTTGGGAGGGTATAAACATCGCTTTCATCCACATCCGGGAAAAGGCCGGGTACGCTCTGCACCACGGTGCAGTCCTGCCTATGGCCATCGTAGACAGGGTTGGGTCCGGGCGCCGTCAGGGTGATGATGGCGGTACCGTTCTCCACCGGACACTTGCCGCTGCCGCCGCAGGTGGCGGTGATCACTGCGTCCTCAGCGCTGAAGCTCCAGCTGTGCTCGTGGATGCGCTTCACTGTGGCGACGCCGTTTGGGATCTCCATGGTCTGTTCGCCGTTTTGAAAAAGGCCGTATTCTTGCGAAAGCTTAATACTGTTGTCGCCGTTATACGCCGTATCGAAAAATATATCCAGCCCGTCGCCGGTGTAGCCGCCGAGATCGAGGGTGTGGCCGCTGCTGTATTCGATCGCACCCGTGATGGCGGGGGCGCCGCTGACGGTGACAGAGCAGCCGTTCATGGCCGTATGAGACGGGCTCGTCATGGAAACCGCCGCATCGCCCTCCATGGTGACCACGCCGCCGTCGATGGCATTGTTTTCTCCCCCGCTCGTGCTGGTATTGGTAACCGAGCCGCCCTGCAGCCGGATCACCGTATCGGCCTGTGCGACAATGCAGTCGCCGCCGCCGCTGACGGTGCCGCCGCTGACGGTGATGCTGCAGCCGGTCACCTTCGGAGCTACGCTTATGGCATTGTCGGTCGTGCCGTCCAGCGTGCCGCCGCTCAGCGTAAGGCTGCCGCCGGCCGCCCTCAGGCTGATCTTCCCCTGATAGACGCCGGTCTGGCCGCTGCTGCTGTCCTGCACCAGCAGGCTGCTGCTGCCGATCTGGATGCCCCAGCCGGCTTTCAGCGTGCAGCCGTTCAGATCCAGCACACGCTCCGCTGCCGGCAGCTCGATATAGCTCGTCACCGCCGTCCACTCGCTGTTTTGGAGCAGGGTCAGGGTCTTGGGGCCTGCAGCGGTGCCGTCCGTCCAGGCACGGATGGCCTCCATTGCATCGGTATAGAGACTGCTTCCTGCCGTATCGGTCACTTTGGCCATGAAGGCTGCGCCGCAAACGTCGCAGAAGCCGTCGTTATCCGCTTCCGTATGGGAGCAGGTACCCGGGAAGAGGGAAAGACCGCCGTTCACATTGCGGCCCACGTAATAGCCTTCGACCGCAGAGCGAAAGTTCTGCGGATTGAGCGTGATGCCGCTGCCGGCCTGGGCAAAGGGCAGCGGGTATTCGACGCCGCTGACGCCGCTCACCTTGTAAACCGTCCCGCCCAGTTCCCCGTTCACCGTCACCATGCCGCCGGTGACAACGATCTGGGAGCCGTTGAAGCCGGCGATGGCAGGCGCACCGTCCAGCCGCAGCTCGCCGTCTTCCAGCAGCACATGGCTCAGGCTGCAGTCACCGTCCATAAGGATCTTAGCGCCGCCCACAAGCTCCACCGTGGAGGTCTTCACGTTTTTGAGCGTCACCTGCGCACCGGTATTGGCCCGCACGCCGCCGCTGTTCTGGGCGGTAACGGTGCCGTTCTGAACGGTCACAACGGCATTGGTATGGATCTGGAAGCCGTCGCTGTTGGAGCTTGTAAAAGTATGGCCGCCGAGGTCAACGGTGCAGTTCACACCGGCGCCGGACAAGGTGACAACCGGCTCGGTGACGCTCCGGAGAAGCCGCACGGTGCAGCCGGCGTAGTCACCGCCGTTGGCCACGCTGACATGCTCAAGGGCCTCCGTCAGCGTTTCATAATGGGTCGTAGTGGTACCGTCCGCCAGCGTAACGGAGGCCGCCACCGACTTGCCGCAGATGCAGATACCGCCGTTGGAAAAATCGCAGGCATCGTGATACATAATGGCCGCCACTTGAAGAATCGGCTCATCCGGGCGCTGGATGTTTGGTACATCTTCCTCACTAAAATAATATGTAACGCCCGCCCAATCCATACTCGTGCCCATGTAGTAGAGTGTGAGGATCGGCGGCTCCCCGCCGTTTTGCGGATCGAAGGCATTCATCCTGATGGACACCAACGCAGTGGGGAGCTTAAGCTCCGTAAGCGCCGGTGTGCGGACAAAGGCCTCTATGCCAATGGTGGTGGTATCGGGAGACAGCGCAACGCTGCTCAGAGATTGGCAGCCGGAAAAGCACATATCCGGAACTTCGGTAACGCCGGTGGGGAAGGCAAAGCCCGTAAGCCCGCTCTCAGCGAAAGCCGCCTCTCCGATGCTCGTCACGCTTTCCGGCAGCGCAACGCCGGTGATCCGGGTATTTTGATAGAACGCATCTGCGCCGACCTTCGTGACGGTATAGGTTGTCTCCCCGTTCGTCACCGTTTCGGGAACGGTAAGCTCGCCGCTGCACGATTCATCCGCGCCCGTCAGCGTAACGCTCATGCCGTCGTTGACCGAGTAGCTAAGGCCATCCACGGTAAAGCTGTCCGCCGCCTGCACGGGCATTGGCAACACGGAAGCCAGCAACAGCACACAGAGAGCGATGCTCAGAAGTCTTTTCCGCTTCATATGAAAAGTCTCCTTTCCAGAGAATGAAAATCTATAAAGATACACGGTAATTATAACAAAATAGTTACAGAAAAGCAATATTGTTTTTAAGACGCGGGGAAAGTGCAAAAGGTTCCCTTGTTCCGAAGAAAAAGGGATGTTATAATGCCACCGAGGTGAAGGATATGTACGAACTGATACAGGCCTGCGGAAACAGTTATTATATCGAAAGCCCCGCCAAGGTGGGACTGGTACGCGTAAGCGACGAGGAGGTCATCCTCATTGACAGCGGCGGCGACAAGGACGCCGGGCGCAAGATCCGGCAGATTCTGGATGCCAATCACTGGCGGCTCCGGGCCATTTACAATACCCACTCCAACGCCGACCACATCGGCGGCAACAAGTATCTCCAGAGTCAGACCGGCTGCGCTGTTTACGCCCCGGGCATTGAGTGCGACTTCACCCGTCACCCCGTACTGGAGAGCGCCTTCCTCTACGGCGGCTTTCCTCCGAAGGAGCTGCAGCACAAGTTCCTGACGGCACAGCAGAGCGAAGCGCAGCCCCTCTCCCCCGCTGTAATGTCTGAGGGCATGGAGATCCTCCCTCTGCCCGGTCACTTCTTTGACATGGTGGGCTTCCGCACGGCGGATGACGTGGTCTATCTGGCAGACTGCCTGAGCAGCCGGGAAACGCTGGAAAAGTACCGCATCGGTTTTATCTATGACGTGGGGGCCTATCTCGATACCCTTGAGCGGGTAAAGGCCATGGAGGCCCGGCTCTTTGTTCCCGCACATGCCGCCGCCACGGAAGATATCCGGGAGCTGGCTCAGTACAACATCGACACCGTTCACGAAATTGCAGCGCTCATCTGTGATTTCTGCAGGGAACCCCTTCTCTTCGAGCAGCTTTTGCAGCGACTTTTTACCCACTATGGTCTCAGCATGAATTTCCAGCAGCACGCGCTGGTGGGTAGTACGGTCCGCTCCTATCTCAGCTGGCTCAAGGCCGGGGGCCGCATCGCCGGTCGCTTTGAGAACAATCTTCTACTCTGGGAGCGCGTATGAAAGCAAGGAATATCCCCCGCATCGACATCCGTGACCGCATTGAGCTGAAAAACGCCCTGCCCCTGCGGACGCCCTGGGTCATCCACATCGATCCCAGCGATGTCTGCAACTTCCGCTGCAAGTTCTGCCCCTCGGGCAATGCGGAGCTGATGAAAAAGACGCGGGGCCGCGGTCACGGCCCCATGGACTTTGTACTCTACCGGCAGATCATTGATTCTCTTTCCGAGTTCGACGATCCCATCCGGGTTGTGCGGCTCTATAAAGAGGGGGAGCCGCTGGTAAACCCTCACTTTGCCGACATGGTGCGCTACGCCAAGGCCTCCCCCCATGTGCAGCGGGTGGACACCACCACCAACGCCTCCCTGCTGACACCGGAACGGAGCCGCGCCATCCTCGACGCGGGACTGGACCGGCTCAACATCTCCGTGGAAGGCATGAACGCCGGGCAGTATCTGGACTTCTCCGGCTACCGGCTGGATTTCAAAGCCTTCGTGGAGAACATCGCCTTCTTCTACGAGCATAAAGGCCGCTGTGAGCTGAACATCAAGATCAACGGCGATATTCTCACGCCGGAGCAGGAGGCGGAGTTTTACGCCACCTTCGGTGACATCAGCGACGGCATCAGCGTGGAACACTCCATTGACTACTGGCCGAAGTTCAACGACATGCAGGTGGAAATTGATGAGGGTGTCAACATGCTGGGCGGCAGAGCCGGCGAGGTACAGGTCTGCCCCTATGTCTTTTACGAGATGTGCATCAATTCCGACGGTACTTACAGCTTATGCCGCTTCGACTGGAACCACGCCATGCTTCTGGACCAGCACGTGTCGGGCTACCCCAGTCCCAAAAAGATCTGGGACAGCATCGTCTTGTGGAACTTCCAGCAGCGCTTTCTCATGAAGGAGCGCAAGCTGATGACCGTTCTCTCCTGCCCCAAATGCGGCGTTCTCAAGCAGGGCGTCCCGGAGGATCTGGACGAGTTCGCCGAAGAAATTCTGGATAATATGTGAAGAAAGAGAGCCGAAAAATCGGCTCTCTTTTCTGCGTTATTTCGGTTCCTCGCCGCGCTCGAACACACCCACCATTTCGCGGGTAAGGCTGAAGCCGTCGTCGTGGGCCGGAAGATTATCCCGGTCATACCAGTCGGCCAGAGACAGCTCCGTCTCGTCGATGTGGATGCTTCTGTCCCCGTCCACGTCACAGAAGAAACCGGCCAGAATGTTGCCGTCCATGCCCCAGGGCTGACTCTTATAATAGCGGATGTTTTTCACGCGCAGGCCCACTTCCTCCATAACCTCGCGCTCCACGCACTGTTCAAAGGTCTCGCCGATTTCCGTGAACCCGGCCAGCAGGGCGTAGCGGGTATAGTCACGACCGGCATACTTGCTGAGGAGGAGCTTGTCGCCGTCGGTGACGGCCACAATGACGGAGGGGTTCAGCCGGGGGAAGATCATGTTGCCGCAGTGGGGGCAGCGAACCATACGTTCCTTGTCATCATGAACGGTGGGGGTGCCACAGCGGCCGCAGAAGCGGTTGGCCCGGTACCAGTTGAAAAGGTGCCAGCCGGTAAGTGCGGCAAAGCAAAGCTTTTTGGAATTCATATAGCGCATGGTGCGGATGGACTCATAGATATAGCCCTCGGGGACTTCGCCGCTTTCGCCCATCCAGAGATAGTAGTCCTCGCCATGGATGCGGAACACATAGCGGAAGGTATCCTCCGTCCAGTGATCCCAGCCACTGCTCCACTCCAGTACTTTGGACACCGTGGGAAACTCCAGCGTGTCATCGGCGCGGCGCTTATACAGCACCTGATTGCCCCGGATGCAGATGACGGTGTCACCGCTTTGGGGCTGAATGTTGCGAAACTCGTTTTCCAGTTTGCCGTATTCGAGATCCTGCAGCATAAGTAAACCCTCCTTGCTTGCTTTGAAGTAATTGTAGCACAGAGGTGGAAAAAAGTAAAATCCCGACTGCGAGTTTAGCTGAAAAACTCCGATGCTTTCGCATCGGAGTTTTTCTGGTGGGGGCGGGTGGATTCGAACCACCGTAGGCATTGCCAGCAGATTTACAGTCTGTCCCCTTTGGCCACTCGGGAACACCCCCATATTTAATTGGAGCTGGTGGACGGACTCGAACCCCCGACCTGCTGATTACAAATCAGCTGCTCTACCGACTGAGCTACACCAGCAGGACCAGCAAGGGGTATATTAGCAGAAACGCACACATTTGTCAACCACTATTTTTTCTTTTTTCGCATCCTTGCATTCTCGGCACAAGGGGTATATAATGTCATACAATATTGGAATATGGAGGTATGCCCCTTGGAAAAGTCCCTTTCTCCCTGGCAGCGCTATTGCAGAGAACAGAACATTGAGTTCTCCGTAAAGCGCATCCTCATCGACGGTCTGGGCGGCATGGCCCAGGGTCTTTTTGCGTCCCTCCTCATCGGCACCATCCTCAGCACCATTGGCAGCTATCTCTATGAGCTGAGCTTCACTCTCTGGGGGCTGGAGATCAATCTCTTTGCCGATATCAGCGCTTATACCAAAGTTATTCAGGGTGCCGCCATGGCCTGCGCCATCGGCTACGCCATGAAGGCCCCTTCCTTTGTTCTCTATTCCCTGCTTACGGTGGGCTATGCCGCCAACACGCTGGGCGGCAGCGGCGGTCCCCTGGCCGTATGGTTTGTCACCGTGGTGGCGGTTTTTGCGGGTAAACTGGTTTCCCGCCGCACCAAAGTCGACTTGCTGGTGACCCCCGCCGTGACCATTCTGGTGGGTGTTTTCACCGCCGTTCTCATCGCGCCCCCCATCGGCCGCATCGGCACCGCCGTGGGTAATTTTATCATGTGGGCCACGGAGCAGCAGCCCTTCATCATGGGCGTGCTGGTGTCTGCTGTGATGGGTGTGGTGCTGACGCTGCCCATTTCCTCGGCAGCGGTCTGCGCTTCCTTCGGTCTGGTGGGTCTTGCGGGCGGCGCCTGCGTGGCCGGCTGCTGTGCCCACATGGTGGGCTTTGCTGTGGCCTCCTACCGTGAAAACGGTGTGGGTGGTCTCGCAGCCCAGGGTCTCGGCACCTCCATGCTGCAGATCCCCAATCTCATGCGGAAACCCGTCCTCTGGCTTCCCGCCGTGGCGGCCTCCGTAGTAGGCGGCCCGGTAGCCACCTGTCTTTTCCGGATGGAGCAGAACGGCTTTGCCATTGCCTCCGGCATGGGCACCTGCGGCCTCGTGGGTCCCATCGGTGTCATCGTCGGCTGGAGCGGCCAGAGTACCACGGCCCTGGACTGGCTGGGTCTCGTTTTGGTCTGCGTGGTGATCCCTGCCGTGGTGGCGTGGATCGTCAGCGAGGCCATGAGAAAGACCGGAATGATCAAGGACGGCGATCTGAAGCTGGACCTGTAAGCGATGTAACAAAAACTCCGATGCAAATGCATCGGAGTTTTTTATTACTTCTTGAAGCTGTCCTTAAGAGCCACGGCACGGTTGAAGACCAGGTGACCGGGAGCGCAGTCCTTGTTGTCGGGGGCAAAGTAGCCCATACGCAGGAACTGATAGCGGTCGGTGGGCTGGCAGCCTTCCAGTGCCCGCTCCACCTTGCAGCCGGTGAGGGTGGTCAAAGACTCAGGATTGAGGCAGGCGGTGAAATCGGGTTCGGCGCTGTCGGGATCGGGGTCGGTGAAGAGCATGTCGTAGAGCCGGATCTCGGCCTCCGCGCAGTTGTTGGCATCCACCCAGTGGACGGTGCCGCGGACCTTGCGGCCATCGGGGGCGTCGCCGCCGCGGGTAGCGGGGTCATACTCGCAGAGAACCTCGGTAACGTTGCCCTCGGCGTCGGTGTTGTAGCCGGTACACTTGACGATGTAGGCGCCCTTGAGACGAACCTCGTTGCCCACGAAGAAGCGGTTATACTTCTTGACGGGCTCGATCATGAAGTCGTCCTCCTCGATCCAGAGGGAGCGGGAGAAGCTGACGGGGCGCATGCCGGCATTTTCCGCCACGGGGTTATTCTCCACGTCCACGGTCTCGCTCTGACCTTCAGGGTAGTTGGTGATGGTGAGCTTCAGGGGACGGAGAACGGCCATAACGCGCTGGGCGTTGGCGTTGAGGTCATCGCGCAGGCAGGATTCCAGGAAGGCATACTCCACGGTGGAGGTCACCTTGGAAACGCCGATGCGCTCGCAGAAATTGCGGATGGAGGCGGGGGTGTAGCCACGGCGGCGCAGACCGCAGAGGGTGGGCATACGGGGATCGTCCCAACCGGTGACCATACCCTCCTCCACCAGACGGCGGAGCTTACGCTTGGACATAACGGTATAGTTGATGCCGAGGCGGGCAAACTCGATCTGACGGGGCTTGCTGGGTACGTCGCAGTTTTCAATGACCCAGTTATAAAGGGGACGGTGATCCTCATACTCCAGAGAGCAGAGGGAGTGGGTCACGCCCTCGAGAGCATCCTGAATGGGATGGGCCAGATCGTACATGGGGAAGATGCACCACTTGGTGCCCTGACGATGATGCTCAATGTAGCGGATGCGGTAGAGCACGGGGTCGCGCATATTGAAGTTGCCGCTGGCAAGGTCGATCTTCGCACGAAGCGTATACTTGCCCTCGGGGAACTCACCGGCGCGCATACGCCGGAAAAGATCCAGAGACTCCTCCACGGGCCGGTCACGCCAGGGGGACTCGGCGGGGCGGGTGGTGTCGCCGCGATACCTGGAAAACTCCTCCGCCGTCAGCTCACAGACATAGGCAAGGCCCTTTTTGATGAGGCCCTCGGCCAGCTGATACGTCTCCTCAAAGTAGTCGGAGCCATAGAAGAAGCGGTCGTCCCAGTCGAAACCCAGCCAGTGGATATCCTCCTTGATGGCCTCGACAAACTCGGTATCTTCCTTGGCCGGGTTGGTGTCATCCATACGGAGGTTGCAGAGACCGCCATACTTCTCGGCAGTGCCAAAGTCGATGCACAGAGCCTTGCAGTGGCCGATGTGCAGATAACCGTTGGGCTCAGGGGGGAAGCGGGTGTGTACTCTCTTGCCCTCAAACTGTCCGCCGGGGGCAATATCCTCTTCCACGAATTCGTGAATGAAATTTTTAATCTCGTCCATAATTGCATCTCCCAATTTTGTTTCCGGCGCTAAATTATACACGATTTCTCTTGAATTTACAACAGCTTTGTTGGATAATAGAAAAAGATTTAAAAGGGGGATTGCGTCCCATGTACGACACACTGATCATCGGCGGCGGTGCCGCAGGTATCAGCGCCGCGCTGACCCTCCGTCAGCGCCACAAATACTGCGCCGTACTCACCGGCGATATGGACGAAAGCGCCATTTTCCCGGCAGCAAAGATCGACAACTACCCCGGGCTCCCCGGCATCACCGGCCGGGAGTTTATGACCCGGCTTTATGAGCAGCTTATGGAGAGCGGTGCGGAAATTCTCCGCGGCCGCTGCAGCAGCATTCTCCCCATGGGGGAGAGCTTCGGCGTGGCTGCCGGCAGCGAGTTTTACGAAGCAAGAACCCTCATCCTCTGCAGCGGCATCAGCCGCAGCGGTGTTTACCCCGGCGAGCGGGAGCTGCTGGGCCGCGGTGTCAGCTACTGCGTTACCTGCGACGGCATGCTCTATCGGGGTCGACGCTGCGCTGTCATCGGCCTTACGGAGGATGCCGCGCGGGAAGCCAGACTGCTGGAGGACATGGGCTGTGAGGTGCGGCTTTTCAGCAGGCGTCGGCCCTATGCCATTCTCGGCGAGGACAAAGTCTCCGCCCTTCGCGCCGGTGCGGAGGAATGGCCCTGCGATGCCGTGTTTGTTCTCCGCAGCGCTTCTCTGCCGGACGCCCTGCTCCCTGCCCTGCCCATGGAAGGCGCGCACATCGCTGTGGACCGGCAGATGCGTACCGGCATGCGCGGCATATTTGCCGCCGGAGACTGCACCGGTGAACCCTATCAGCTTCCCAAAGCCGTTGGCGAAGGAAATACGGCGGCGCTGAGCGCCTGCCGCTATTTGGAACAATAAAGGAGAACGGATCATGGATCGACAGGAAAAGAAATACCTGAAGCTTTTGAGTCTGGACTTCCCCAGCGTGGCCGAAACCGCCGCCGAGATCATCCGGCTGACGGCCATTCTGGAACTGCCCAAGACCACCGAGCATTTCATGAGCGACATCCACGGCGAATACGAGTATTTTACCCATATCCTCAAGAACGCCTCCGGTGCCATCCACCGGAAAATCGATGACTGCTTCGGCTACTCCCTCAGCAACGACGAAAAAAACGCGCTGGCTCTCCTTATCTATTACCCGGAGCGGGAACTGGGTCGGGAAACCCATTCGGACGACTGGTACCGCAAAGCCATGAGCCAGCTGATCGCCCTCTGCCGGATCTCCACGGATAAATACACCCGCGCGGAGATGCGCACCCGTCTCCCCAGGGAATTTGCCTACATAACCGAGGAACTCATCGACACCCGGGAGTTTGACGGTCTTAAACAGGATTACTTCCGCAGCATGCTGGACAGCGTCATCGATACCGGCATCGCCAAAGACTACATCATTGCTCTGGCAAACCTCATCTCCCGTGTCACCGTGGACCGGCTGCACATCGTAGGTGACGTCTTTGACCGTGGCAGCGCCGCAGAGCGCATCATCTCCGAGCTGATGCAGCGAAATCGCGTGGACTTTGTCTGGGGCAACCACGATATTCTCTGGCTGGGTGCCGGCATGGGCAACCCCGCCTGCGTGGCCAACGCTCTTCGTAACAGCGTCAAGTACGGTAACTTCGATACGCTGGAAGACGGTTACGGCATCAATGTCCGCCCGCTGGCCCTCTTCGCCACCAAGCAGTACGCCGACGACCCCTGCCCCGCCTTCGCCCCCACCCGTGTCACCGACTGCGTCACCGAAAACGCCCAGACCACTGCCCGCATCCTCAAAGCCATCACCGTCATCCAGTTCAAGCTGGAAGGCCAGCTGATCAAACGCCACCCGGAGTATGGCATGGAGGATCGGCTGCTGCTGGACAAAATAGATTATGTCAACCGAACCATCCCTGTGGATGGCAAGGACTGGCCTATTCTGGACATACTGCTGCCTACCGTGGATCCGGAGGACCCCTACCGGCTTTCCGCCGAGGAGGAACAGCTGGTGACCCAGCTCTGCGCTTCTTTCCGCCGGAGCCAGCGTCTGCAGGAGCACGTACGCTATCTTCTGGAAAACGGCGGCATGTACCGCGTCTGCAACGGCAATCTGCTCTACCACGGCTGCGTACCCATGAAGGCCGACGGCAGCTTTGCCGAGCTGAGTCTGGGTGACGGCAGCTACAGCGGCAAGGCGCTCTTTGACTACTGCGACCGCCGCTGCCGCCACGCCATGTATGACCGCAGTCAGGAAAACACCGACTTCCTGTGGTATCTCTGGTGCGGTGCCAACTCTCCTCTCAGCGGCAAGAACAAGATTGCCACCTTTGAACGCACCTTTATCGATGACCCGGATGTAGGCGACGAGATCAAGGATCCCTACTACGATCTCTGGAACGACCCCAAAACCGCGGAGAGAATCCTGGCCGAGTTTGGCGTGGATCCTCAGCGCGGCCACATCATCAACGGTCATGTGCCCGTCAAAAAGAGCAAGGGGGAGGAGCCCATCAAGGCCGGCGGCAAGTTCATCAACATCGACGGCGGCCTCTCCAAGGCCTATCAGCCGGTAACCGGCATCTGTGGCTTCACTCTGGTGTCCAACTCCCAGATGCTGTATCTGGCCGAGCATCAGCCTTTTGATCCCACGCTGGTTACCCGGGACAGCGCCGATATGTTCTCCCGTGTCACCACCATTGAGCAGTACCCCGAGCGGCTGCGGGTAAAGCACACCGACGGCGGCCGGGACGTGGTAAACCGCATTGAAGATCTGAAGCGACTGCTGACAGCTTACCGGGAAGGCCTCATCAAGCCGCCCACAGAACGCAGGGAGGATTGACCTATGATCAAGGACAGAAGATACGGACTCATCTATATTTTTCTCGGTCTCTGGGCCGGCTTTGTGGCCAGGCAGCGCGGGATTGACGGTGCCTATCTGGTAGCGCTGATCTTCCTTTTCCTGGGCGTTATGAAGCTGGTAAAGTTTTTTAAGGAACGGAATAAGGAATAAAAAAGCGAGGGTTTTTAACCCTCGCTTTTTTGCTGGACAAGTTCAATGGCTTCCTTGCCGCTCATATGCTCGATGTTCAGCTCCAGCATACAGAGATTCTTCAGCGCGCCGGAGGCCTCCTTTTGGATCTTCTCCTCCATTTCGGGGAAGTAGTGCCGGGCCAGAGCCGTGACGGCGGCGCGTTTTTCCTCTGTGTCCTCCAGGATGCGGACGCGGCCAAACACAACCACGCTGCGGAAGTAGGTGGTGAGCTTTTCCGCCACCAGTTCGTCCTTCTCCACCACGCAGAAGGAGGCCTTGTCGCACCCTCTCAGAGCATCCAGCTTATGGCCGGAGGCGGCACTGTGGAAATAGATTTTCCCGTTGCCGTAATGATAATTCAGAGGCACGGTATAGGGATAACCCTCATCCCCCAGCACGGCCAGCACACCGTAGCTGCCCTTGCGGAGAATGGTCTCGCAGCGTTCTTTGGTAAGCTGCTGCTTAAAGCGTCTCAGGGGTCGGAACATGGTTTTTCTCCTTTCTCCGCACAAAGCCTGTCAGAGCCGCCAGCCGCTTGTGCAAAGGCACAAGCCGTTTATAAAGATGGCCGTAGACCTGACCGTAAAGCTCTTTATACACCTTATGCTCTTCCATATCCGGACGGAAGGTATCCCAGACGTGTACCATGCCGGCGATGGCATCCCGGTAGTTTTTAAACTCGCCCCGGGAGACGAAGGCACACATGGCCGCGCCCAGAGCGCAGGCCTCGCTGGTCTGGATACGATGGACAGGCAGGCCAAACATATTGGCCGTGATCTGGCAGATCTCATCGCTTCGGCTGCCGCCGCCGGCCACATAAATCCGCCGTACCCGCTGGCCGGATCGTTTTTCCATGCCGTACATACCCTCCATAA
Organism: Oscillospiraceae bacterium; assembly: GCA_015068055.1. Next base: position 18,318 of record SVLG01000018.1, read on the forward strand.
GGCCAAAGTTCAGGCCTTCAATGATGGCACGGTAAATATGATGCCGGGTATGTACGTCGGAGAAGCCCACCATGGCGCCCCGGGCTCCGGGGGTTGCCAGCCCCGGCGTCCAATGAGGCAGGACCATCAGCCCCTCGCAGCCGGGGGGCACGTCCCTGAGCCGGGCATTGAGCAGATCATAAACGCTGCAGCCGAGAATGGCCGCTTCCTCCGCTTCCTTATGGGCAAAGTTCTCCTTGAACCACGTAAGCATCCAATAACCCCGCCAGAGCTGCACCTCACCGTTATAGAGGTCGTTGGGCACGGCGGGGAAGGCCGGCACATAGGGCATGGGCTCAAAGTACTTTTTACTGGTGAGATGCACCGTGCAGCTGGTGCCAAAGCTCAATGCGGCCTGATCCGGCTGTATGACACCAAGGCCCAAAGTCTCGCAGCCCTTGTCCGAGCCGGTGGCAATAAGAACAAGTCCCTCCCGCATACCGGAACGCTCCGCGCATTCCGCGGTGATGGGGCCGATCTGGGAACCGGCAGGGACCAGGTCACAGAGCTTTTCCGTGGGGATATCATAGAGACAGCGGGTAAGTCCGTTCTCATCCCAGCAGCGGTTTTTGTAATCAAAGGGAATATGCCCGATCTGGGAAGCCCAGCTATCCACCAGACGACCGGTCAAGCGGAGATTCAGATAGGTGGAGAGCAGCACAAACTTGTCCGTCTGCTCCCATATCTCCGGTTCGTTTTCCACGATCCAGTTGCACATACAGGTGCGGTTGAGCATTTCTGCGCTCTCCCACATGCCCACAGCGGCAAAAAGGGCCTGACGCACCGGCGGCACGGGTTTGGGGTTTTTTACCTTGCGCTGGTCCATCCAGAGGATGCAGTCGCGCAGGGGTCTGCCGTCCCTGTCCAGACAGACGAAGCTGTCCCGGAATACCGTCACCGCCGTACATTCCACCGAATCAAAGGCCTCCGGGGCCAGTTCCCGCAGTTCCCGGGACGCCTTGCAGAGCTCATCAAAGTAAAGCTCCGGGTCCTGCTCGGCCCAGTTGGGCTGCAGAGAGTAGTAGGGCTCTTCATATCCACGCTGGGCCTGGGCCACAATGTGGCCGCTTTTGTCGATGAGCAGGGCCTTCACGCTCTGGGTGCCCACATCGAATGTCAGTACCAGGGGTTCTCCCATGGTTCCTTCCTCCTGTTTTCTCTGAGGTATCTTATTTCTTTCCAAAAAGCCAGCGGAAAAAGCGGCGCAGGAGGCCCCGCTTTTCCGATCTGGCCGGGGGCACATCTTCCATAGATTCCGCTTCGGAAACCGGTTTCGCTTCCGGCTGAGGCTCCGGTTGGGGCGGGGATTCCACCAGCTGTGCGGTAAAATAGCGGCGCAGCCGTTCCTGACTGTCGGCCCCGTCGGAGTCGGCTTTCCGATAGCTGCCGTCCGGCTGCATCTCCCAGCCCTTTTCCCCATCCTGCCGGTATGCCTCCATAATCTCCAGCAGCTGCTCACGAATCTCCGGGCGCTCCACTTCCGCAAAGGCCTCCACCCGGCGGCGGGTATTGCGGTTCAAAAGATCGCCGCTTCCCATAAAGATCCGCTGCGCCTCGCCCCGGCCAAACACAAAGATGCGGGAGTGTTCCAGCCAGCGGCCCACCACACTCTTCACGCGGATGTTCTCCGTAAAGCCGGGGATGCCGGGGCGCAGACAGCAGATGCCCCGGATAAAAAGCTCCACCGGCACCCCGGCCCGGGCACAGTCCATGAGTTTTCGCATCACATCCAGATCATTGATGGAGTTTGCCTTCAGGGCCACAAAGCCCTGTTCACCCTTTTGCCGCTCGGTTTCCAGCAGCTCCAGCAGCCGTGTCTTATAGCAGCGGGGGGCCACCCAGAGCTTCTTTGTATCCGGGGGTGTCTCCCCCTTTTCAAGGGCGGCAAAAACCGCTGCCGCATCCTCGCCGATGGCCCGGTCAGAGGTGATGAGCGAGAGATCGCAGTAGTGTTCCCCGGTGATCTCATTGTAGTTGCCGGTACCGATCTGGGTGATATACTGCCTATCCCCCTCCACTGTTCTGGTGATGAGACAGAGCTTGCTGTGAACCTTTTTATAGGGCAGGCCGTAGATTACACGGCAGCCGGCTCCCTCCAGCACCTCGCTGTAGTCAATGTTGTTCTGCTCATCAAAGCGGGCCCGCAGTTCCAGCAGGCAGAGAACATCCTTCCCCCGGTCGGCAGCATAGGCCAGAGCCGCAGCCACCTTGCTGCTGGCTGCCAGACGGTAAAGCGTAATGGAGATCGACTCCACCGCAGGATCGTCCGCCGCCTCATAGAGCAGTGTGATAAAGGGCTGCATACTCTGCCAGGGAAAGCTCAGGAGTATATCCCTCTCCGCAAGATATGGAAAAAATTCCCCCTTGCGAAGCTGTATGGTCCGCTGAGGCCTTTGCTCCGGGAACAAAAGGGCGGTGTGGCGTCGAAGCTCCGCCCCAAAGCCCAGGTCGAAGGGTACCGCGGAAATAAAAATGCTTTTTTCGGAAAGGCGCAGTTCCTTTGCCAGCGTCTCCACCATGCGTCCGGAGGCCCGGGGCGCAATCTGCAGCCGTACCGGCTGCTGACGCTTACGTTTACGGAGCATGCGCTCCATGCTGGCGCGGAAATCCTCCGCCAGCGAGCGGAGATCGTCCTCGATAAATACGTCGGCGTTTCGGGTCAGGCGGATGACGCAGCTCTCCCGCAGGTTCTGCTTTTTGAAAAGCTGGGCAGCATAGTGCCGCACCAGTTCCGCGGTGATGACCACCTTCTCCCGTCCGTCCAGTTCAAAAACGCGGTAAGGCGGCAGGCGGAACAGCGAGACAAGCCCCAGCGTAGTCCCCTCGCCCTTGCCCAGAAGGACAGCGATGCAGTTTTCGCCGCCGGCCAGAAAGGGCAACTCCTGGCCCCGGTCCAGTATCCGCGGGGAAAGCATGGGCCGCAGTTCCGCGAAGAGCTTGCGGCAGATGGCCTCCTCCGGGCCGCCAAGGGCGTCAAAGTCCAGCACGTCAATGCCGGATTCCGCCAGATCCTCCCGGAGGGAAAGCCAGACCGACTCCGCCTCCTTCTGCTGCCGGGAAACCTCCTGCAGAATGCGCTTGAGCTGGGTGTTGGCAGTCCAGCCGGTCTTGGGATCCTCATAGTATGGCAGCAGCAGACTCCGGTGGCTCAGAGAGCCCACCCGCACCATGAAAAATTCGTCCAGGTTTTTATAATAAATGTTCAGGAACTTCAGCCGCTCCAACAAAGGAACACCCCGGTCGGCGCTCTCCATAAGCACCCGCCGGTCAAACTGCAGCCAGCTGAGTTCCCGATCCGTAAAGCACGGCCGGTCATCTGCCGGCAGTGTCATTTCTCTTGTCATTGATAAACTCCGCCAGATTAATTACATTTTATCTTACCACAGTTGACCCAATCATTGCAAGTGCGGTACTTAGGGCACTCTCCCGCCCTCTGTCTCAAAAATGGCGTACTCCACGCCCTCGATTCGCCTCTTTTCCACAATACGGCTCTCCGGAAGCCCATGGGCCGCCGCAGGAATGGCCCGGTAGCGCTTGCCCTCCCACAGGGTGTACAGGCTGCCGTCTCCGGCGCTGTACCAGAGAAGATCGCCGCCCTGTTCCGGCCGTTCCGGCGGCGCAGGGGGCGGCGGGGGTACCGCCGGGGTGACCGGGGCGGGCCGGGGCGTCGGGGGGGCCGGCGGCGGCGCACTCTCCGGTTCCGCTCCGGCTTCCGGTTTCGGCGGCGGCGGAGGAGGCGCTGGGCGGGCCCCGGATTCCCCGGCATAGTCGATGCGCTCGGGAAAGTTTCGCAGTTCGGCCCGGGAGAGCCTTTTGCGTATAATCAGCGTCCCCTTCTCCGGCATCATCACGCCCAGTTTTCCCTCCTGTGTCCCTCCGTATACAGACAGACGCAGCAGCCGTCCGGGGTCCTCGCTGCGCCCCTCAAATACCGTATAGGGTCCTTCCTGACGTATGCTGAGCCGGCCGGTCTCCCGACCGTCGATTTTGATAGGTACATCCATAAATAAAACCACCCCGTCCACATAGTATGGACGGGGTGGCGGCGTTATTCCTGTTTTGTCTCACTGGGCTGTGGGGCCCAGGCCGAAAGAGACGGCAATGGCATTGTCCACCTGACCCATAATGGGCTCGGGCAGCTTTCCCATATGCTCACGAAGCCGGGATTTGTCAATGGTGCGGATCTGCTCCAGCAGAATAACACTCTTGCGGCTCAGTCCGCAGCTGGACGCCTCCAGCTCAATATGTGTGGGCAGCCGCGCCTTGCCCGTTTGAGAGGTTATGGCAGCGGCGATGACGGTGGGGCTGTGGCGGTTGCCCGTGTCGTTCTGGACGATCAGCACCGGCCTCATGCCGCCCTGCTCGCTGCCCACCACCGGGCTCAAGTCGGCATAGAATATATCTCCCCGTTTCACTGTGTTCATGCGATTCACTCTCCGATGAAGGTTGCTCGCCCAATACATCTTATGTAGGGCCACTATCATTTTCTCTCATCGGCGGGGATTTTATACATCCGTTTCTTAATCCACGTAGACCCGGTGTACGCGGGGCGTCAGCACACAGGTAAGCTCGTAGTTGATGGTACCGGCAATCTTCGCCATTTCCTCGATGGGCAGAACCTCGTCCCCGTCGCGGCCGAAGAAGGTCACCACATCGCCCACCTTCACATCGGGGATGTCAGTGACGTCCACCATGCACATATCCATGCAGATACGGCCCACCTGTCTGGCGCGCTGGCCGTGAACCAGAACATCGATCTTACCGGAGAGGCAGCGCTTGAGACCGTCGGCATAGCCGATGGGCATGACGGCGAGGGTGCAGTCCCGATCGCAGGTAAAAGTGCGGCCGTAGCTGATGGAGTCGCCCTTCTTGTGATGGGCCAGCATGGAGATACGGCTCTTGAGCTGCATGAGGGGCTGCAGATCGATGCCGCCCTTTTCCGCGGCGGGGTACATGCCGTAGGTAAGAAGGCCGGGACGCATCATGTCCAGAGCGTACTCCTGGTAGTTCAGGAAGCAGCCGGAGTTGGCACAGTGATGCAGCGGGAAGGTCCTGCCGCTGAGTTCCTCGATCTTCTTATAGGAGGCCTGGAACTTCTCAAACTGGCCCCGGGTATATTCTTCCTGGGTGGCGGGCTCGTCGGAGACGGCAAAATGGGTAAAAACGCCCTCGGCAATGAGGTTCTCACAGGCCAGCACACGGGCAGCGCCCTGCAGCTGCTCGTCATCGCAGGCGCGGAAGCCCACGCGGCCCATGCCGCTGTCGATCTTGATGTGGATCTTCAGCTTCTCGCCGGGCTGAAGGTTGGCAGAAAGGGCCAGACCCTTCTCCTCACACTCCACGGCCTGGGTGATGCCGTACTGTGCCATCTGGGAGGCATACTCGGCAGGAGAGGCGCCCAGCACCAGAATGGGCAGGGAGATGCCGTCCTTACGGAGCCAGATGGCCTCGTCCAGACAGGCAACGGCCAGATAGTCCGCACCCAGCTTTTCCAGCCGATGGGCGATCTGGGAAGCACCATGGCCATAGGCGTTGGCCTTTACGACGCCCAGATAGCGGCAGCCCTCGGGCATAACACGGCGGAACTCATTATAGTTGTGCTCCAGAGCCTTCAGGGATACTTCAGCCCAGGTTCTCTTCTGTTCGTAATACATACTAAGTTTCCCCCATAGTCCAATTCTTTATATTACAAAAAACGACGCACTGGCCGTTCTCTGTTGCTTCCATGTAAAAGGGCGTCATGCTTTGGCGTTCAAAAAACACGCGGATGCTTTTCTCCCCTTCCAGCGGCAGCTCTGCCGCCAGATATTCCCCCTCCGAGCCGATGCAGCGGAGTCGGGGCGAGGAAAGGGCCTCCATCCACGCTGGGACCACACCGCAGGGGTCAAAGGGATCCGAGGCCGCTCCAAAGAGCGACAGGACAAGCCCTTCATAGCAAAGCTCCGCCTCGCCCTTCCGGCTCTGGATACATATGCCTGCAATGCTCTCGGGCGCTGTCAGCGTAAGCTCCGTTGTGTCGCCCGCATGATCCACGTGTACAGCATACACCGTTTGTTCCGCCCCTGCAAGAGCCGTTATCTCCGCATCGAAAGAAAGTTTTGCCCCGGCGGCCTCCTGTCGCCAGCGTTCATAGATCTCCTCGTCCTGTTCCCCGCTGCAGCCGCAGAGGAGAAGCAGTGTCATCATCAGTGCGAAGACGTATCTTCGCATGATTTTCCTCCTTATTTGCTGATGCTCTTCAATACACCGGGCAGGGCGGCGATCATGTCCGTGGGCGTCATGCCATACTCCCCCAGCGCGGCGGCACAGCGGTCTCCCGCGGTGGCATGCACCCATGCCCCCGCTGCCGCAGCTTTTTCCGCCGGAAACTGGCAGAGCAGAGCGGCAATAACCCCGGTGAGCACGTCGCCGCTGCCGCCCCGGGCCATGCCGGGGTTGCCGGCGGCAATGATATAGGCGTTTCCCTCCGGCAGCGCCACGATGCTCCGGTGGCCCTTCAGCACAGTGATGCAGCCGTATTCTTTGGCAAAGGCCAGCGCGTCGGTCAACCGACCGCCGCCCCTGTCGCCGCCAAGACGCCTGAACTCCCCCAGATGGGGCGTGATGACCACATCGCCTCTGGCCTCTTTGAGAATGGACACTTCATCCGATATGGCCCAGAGGGCATCGGCATCCAGCAGGAGAGTCCCCTCAAAGCCACGGACCAGCTCCTTCACAAGGGCCCTCACTCCCTCGCTCCGCCCCATGCCGGGACCCAGCGCCAGCACATCGACGGCAAGGTTCCTTTGCAAAAGTTCTTTCAGAGCCGCCGGAGCAAAACAGCCCTTTTCGTCGCAGGCCAGCGGGAAGGGCATGGCCTCCTCGTTCTTCACAGCGCAGATGCTGTAAATGCTCTCCGGCACGCCCAGATACACGAGTCCCGCACCGCTTCGGACCGCTGCCCCGGCCGTCAGATTGGGAGCCCCCGTATAACCCACGCTGCCGCCCAGAATGAGAAGGCGGCCAAAGCTGCCCTTATGGGCAAGACGAGGTCGTTTGGGCAGGCGGATGTCCCCCTCGCAGAGGGCCTCCACGCCGCAGAAGGCATCGGCAAGCGCCGGGGCAGGCACGCCGATGTCGCAGACCTCCAGCGCCCCCGTATGGACGCAGCCGGGCTCGATGAAGTGGCCGGGCTTGGCCATGGAGAAGGTAACCGTGCGCTCGGCCAGCACCGCCGCGCCGCGCACCTCGCCGCTGTCGGCCTCCACGCCGCTGGGTATATCCGCCGAGAGAACGGGGACGCCGCTGGCGTTCATCCGCTGCACCGCCGCAAGCAGCGGCCCCTTTTCGATGGGACGACCCAGACCGATGCCGCAGAGAGCGTCGATGAGAACGCCCGCATTCAGAATGTCCTGCCCCAGCGTATCGTCCGCCTCGTCGTAGACTTCCACTTGACCGCCCACACGCTGCAGCCGCCGCTCCATCTCCTGAGCATCGCCGCTCATCTTCTCCCGCTTGCCAAAGAGGACGCAGCGGACCGTGTAACCGGCCCGCAGCAAAATCGCCGCCGCACCGATGCCGTCGCCGCCGTTGTTGCCGCAGCCGCAGAAGACCACACAGCGGCGGCGCAGACCCATCATCTCCATGGCGGCGCGGGCCAGATGCTCCGCCGCGTTCCACATCAAAACAGCCGACGGCACGCCCTCCACATGGATGGCGGCGGCATCGGCATCATACATGAGTGCAGCATTGCTCAGCAGCATGGGCGGCTCCTCCGGCTTCTCTTTTTCCTTAAAACATATTATAAGCTTACCCGGATTATTAGTCAATTTTAATCTTGCGAAAGAGAGCCGTCTGTGGTATAAAAAGTATTTGTAAGTGCAATGATCGGGAAAATAACGGGAAAGCACCGGAGCAGAGAGGGAGCGCCAGCGGCTGAAAGCCTCCCACGGCATAAGCACCCGTTTGGTTCGCCCGTGAGCGCCGGCCAATCCCCGGCGGGTACCGCCCGTTACAGCGGTAAACGAGTGCGGGCGCAGTGCGTCCGAACATGGGTGGTACCGCGGAAGTTTGCCTTTCGTCCCTTGTAAAGGACGAGGGGTATTTTTATTTTCATAAGCAAAATATGTGATATACGCAGGAGGAAAAAGTATGAAGGAACAACTGCAGGCCCTGAGAGAGACGTCCCGCGCTCTCATCGTGGAGGCCACGGATATGGAAGCGCTGGAAGCCCTGCGCGTCCGCTATCTGGGCAAGAAGGGTGAACTCACCGCCATGCTCAAGCAGATGGGTAAGCTCTCTGCTGAGGAGCGCCCCGTCATCGGGCAGCTTGCCAACGAGATCCGCGCCGAGCTGGAAAGCGAGCTGGAGAGCCGCAAGACCGCTCTGGCTGCCGAGCTGCAGGAGAAGAAGCTCCTGGCCGAAACCGTGGACGTCACCATCCCCGGCAAGGCCCTGCCCCTTGGCCGCAAGCACCCCATGAACACCGTCCTTGATGAGATCAAGGAGATCTTTGTGGGCATGGGCTTCAGCATTCTCGACGGCCCCGAGGTGGAGACTTCCGACTATAACTTCACCCGTCTCAACACCCCCGCCAACCACCCCGCCCGTGAGTGGACGGATACCTTCTACTTTGAAGAAGACAGCTCCGTGCTGCTGCGTACCCAGACCAGCCCCATGCAGATCCGCGCTATGGAGCAGCTGGGTATCCCCATCCGCGTCATCGTCCCCGGCCGCGTTTACCGCAAGGACGAGGTGGATGCCACCCACTCCCCCATGTTCCACCAGATCGAGGGTCTCGTGGTGGACAAGGGCATCACCATGGCCGATTTGAAGGGCACACTGAACATGATGGTGGAGCAGCTTTACGGCAAGGGCACCGTCACCCGTTTCCGTCCTCACCACTTCCCCTTCACCGAGCCCAGCTGCGAGATGGACGTGCAGTGCCACGAGTGCGGCGGCAAGGGCTGCCGTGTCTGCAAGGGCGAGGGCTGGATCGAGATTCTGGGCGCCGGCATGGTACACCCCAAGGTTCTCGCCGGCTGCGGCGTAGATCCCGAGGAGTACAGCGGCTGGGCCTTCGGCATGGGTCTGGAGCGTCTCGCCATGCGCCGCTTCAACATCAGCGACCTGCGCCTTATTTTCGAGAACGACGTCCGCTTCCTCGAGCAATTCTAAAGGGAGGGTAAGAGATTATGAATCTTTCCAGAAAATGGCTGAATGAATTTGTTGAAATAGATGCCTCCGACCGCGAGTTTGCCGAGGCCATGACCATGTCCGGTTCCAAGGTGGAAGTCACCGAGGATCTTTGGGAGACGATGCACGGCATCGTGGTGGGCAAGGTCACCGCCATGGAGCGTCATCCCGACAGCGACCACATGTTCGTCTGCATGATCGATGTGGGCGCCGAGGCTCCCCTGCAGATCGTCACCGGCGCCCAGAACGTCTCCGTGGGCGATCTGGTTCCCGTAGCCACCGACGGAAGCCGCCTTCCCGACGGCACTGAAATCCGCTCCGGAAAGCTCCGCGGCGTGGAGAGTCAGGGCATGCTCTGCTCTGTGAAGGAGCTGGGTCTCACCCTCCATGACTATCCCTATGCCATTGAGGACGGCATCTGGATCCTCGAGGAAGGGGAGCTTGCCCCCGGCACCGATATGCGTCTCGTCATCGGCGCCGACGATCATGTGGTGGAGTTTGAAATCACCCCCAACCGCCCCGACTGTCTCAGCGTTATCGGTCTGGCCCGCGAGGCGGCCGTGACTTTTGATAAGCCCCTGAAGCTCCACACTCCCGTGGTGAAGGGCTGCGGCGGCGACATCAACGAGCTGGCCTCCATCACCATCGACGAGGCCGAGCTCTGCCCCCGCTACACCGCCCGCATGGTGAAGAACGTGAAGATCGGTCCCTCCCCCGCCTGGATGCGTGAGCGTCTCCGCAACAGCGGCGTGCGCCCCATCAACAACATCGTGGACATCACCAACTACGTGATGCTGGAGCTGGGCCAGCCCATGCACGCCTTCGACTTCTCCTGCGTGGAGGGCGGCAAGATCATCGTCCGCCGCGCCCGCAAGGGTGAAGTCATCCAGACCCTCGACGGCAACGACCGGGCCCTGACCGAGAATATGCTCTGCATCTGCGATGAAAACCGCCCCGTCTGCGTAGCCGGTGTTATGGGCGGCGCCAACAGCGAGATCGTGGGCGACACCGCCATGGTTCTCTTTGAGAGTGCCAACTTCGACGGCACCAGCGTCCGCCGCACCGCCGCCGCGCTGAACATGCGTACCGACGCCTCCGCCCGCTATGAAAAGGGCCTCGACATCGCCAACACCATGAAGGCTGTCCAGCGCGCCTGTGAGCTGGTGGAAGAGCTTGGCTGCGGCGAAGTGGTGGACGGCATCATCGACGTGATGCCCGGCTCCCTTGCCAACACCAAGATCGAGCTGACCCCCGACAAGATCAACGCCCTACTCGGCACTGCTGTCTCCGAAGACGATATGCGCTCCATCCTCGTAAAGCTGGGCTTTGAGCTGGAGGGCAATGTGATCTCCGTTCCCAGCTGGCGCAGCGACGTGGAGCACTGGAGCGACATCGCGGAGGAAGTGGCCCGTTTCTTCGGCTACAACAACATTCCCTCCGTCCGCTGCGGCGGTGGCGGCAACGCCGGCGGCTACAGCAAGGTGCAGCGCTTTGAGATGCGCTGCGGTGAGCTCTGCCGGGCAATGGGCTACGACGAGATCATCACCTACTCCTTCATCAGCCCCTCCTACTACGACAAGATCTGCCTTCCCTCCGACTCCCCCCTGCGCCGGAGCAAGAAGATCCTGAACCCCCTGGGCGAGGATACCTCCATCATGCGCACCACCACCCTCCCCTCCATGCTGGACATCCTTGTGCGCAACTACAATAACCGCAATAAGAACGTCCGTCTCTACGAGCTGGGCAAGACCTACTTCGCCAAGGAGGACAAGCTGGCCCGGGAGCCCAAGGTTCTGACGCTCAGCGCCTACGGCGACGACATGGACTTCTACGCTTTCAAGGGTCATGTGGAGACCGCGCTGAAGGGTCTGCGCATCCCCGCTGTCCGCTTTGCCGCCGAGAAGGGCAATCCCTCCTACCACCCCGGCCGCTGCGCCGTGGTCTACAGCGGCGAGACCCTGCTGGGTGTCTTTGGTCAGGTGCATCCCACCGTGGCCGCCAACTTCGGCGCCGAGGCCGAGCTTTATGCCGCCGAGCTGCAGTTCGACGCGCTCTTTGCCTCCCGCAGCGGCGACCCCATCTACCAGCCCCTGCCCCGCTTCCCCTCCGTCACTCGTGACCTCGCCGTGCTGGCCGATGCCGCTCTCAGCGTGGGTGAACTCAGCGACTGCATCCGCCGCAACGGCGGTGAGTTCCTCCGCGAGGTAAAGTTCTTCGACGTCTACGCCGGTAAGGGCATACCCGAGGGCAAGAAGAGCGTGGCCTTTTCCCTGATCCTCCGCTCCGACGAAGGCACCCTCACCTTTGAACATGCCGACGGCACCATCAAGGGCATCCTCGCCGGGCTCGAAAAGGAACTGGGCGCAGTCATGCGTTAATTGTAATTATTTGTAACTTTTATTTACCGATTTTTGGTATATTATAGCAGTAGTACAGAGCCAAAGGAGGTTTCCGACGAGTGGAAAACGGCACCAGAAAATTTGACATAGTGGACAGCAGCGCGGAGATGCGTGAGATTCTTTCCTCCGTGTATGACTCCCTGATGGTCAAGGGTTATAACCCCATCAACCAGCTGGTGGGCTACATCCTCTCCGAGGATCCCACCTACATCACCAACTATAACAACGCCCGCTCTCTCATCTGCCGGCTCGACCGGGACGAGCTGATGCAGGAGCTGCTGATGTACTATCTGGGGAAATAATGAAACAAAAAAAGACCGCCTTTCCCGTGGGAAAGGCGGTCTTTTTCATATTGCCAGCACCATGTTTTTCCTGTATAATGTAGGTTGTATTATTATGTACGAAAAGGGTTACATCTGTTATGGTTTTTTCCAGTCTCTTTTTTATCTGTGCCTTTCTTCCGGCCTGTCTCCTCGTCTATGTCCTGATGCCGGGCATGAAGGCCAAGAACACCGCGCTTCTTGTATTCTCATTGATCTTCTACGCCTGGGGTGAGCCCAAGTATGTGCTGCTGCTGGCGCTGATGGCACTCTTTGACTGGTACTTCGCCCTGCGCATTGACCGCAGCGAGACCTCTACCGAGGCCAGGCGCTGGGTGATCGCCGCCTGTGTGGTGGATCTGGGGCTTATCGGCTGGTTTAAATACTCGGCCCTCTTTGCCTCACTTTTCGGCACGGTCCCCGGTTTCATCGCCCGCATCACTCTGCCCATCGGCATCTCCTTCTATACCTTCCAGCTCCTCACCTATGTCATTGACGTCTACCGGGGCGATGCCGAGGCGCAGGAAAACTATTTCAACGTATTGCTCTACGCCAGCCTTTTCCACCAGTGCATCGCCGGCCCCATTGTTCGTTACAAGACAGTAGCCCACGAGCTTTTTGTGGAGCGCGACCCCTACGCCGACATGGTCAGCGGTGTGCAGCGCTTTGCGGTGGGCCTTGCCAAGAAAGTCATTCTGGCTAATGCCATGGGCTCGCTGGCGGACAATATTCTCATGACCGATGCCCAGCTCGCCAACACCGCCGCCTTTGAGCAGAATCTGGCAGCGCTGAGCGGCCTTCCCATTCTGGCGGTCTGGACCGGCGTTATCGCCTACGGTCTGCAGATCTATCTGGACTTCTCCGCCTACTCCGACATGGCCATCGGCATGGGCCGCATGATCGGCCTGCACTATCTGGAAAACTTCGACTACCCCTATATCTCCCGCTCCATTACGGAGTTCTGGCGGCGCTGGCACATGTCTCTGGGCACCTTCTTCCGGGACTATGTGTATATCCCCCTGGGCGGCAACCGCTGCAGTAAGCCCCGCCACCTTTTCAACATGTTTGTGGTCTGGGGCCTTACCGGTTTCTGGCACGGTGCCAGCTGGAACTTCCTTTTCTGGGGACTTTACTTCTTCATCTTCCTGATGCTGGAAAAGCTCTTCCTGAAAAAGCTGCTGGACAAGCTGCCGGTAATCTCCAACATCTATGCGCTGCTGGTGGTCTTTATTGGCTGGATCCTTTTCCGCAACAGCAATATGCAGC
>SVLG01000019.1 GCA_015068055.1 Oscillospiraceae bacterium
GTTATATTTCTCAACCGGCTCAAGCCGGTGGGGGTGGGAGCCGTAGACCACGTTGAAGCCTGCGTCTCTGGCGTAGTGGCCCATTTCCGTCTGGATATCGCTGACGGAGTAGGCACCCTCCACGCCCCAGTGGAGGGCAGCAATGGTCAGTTGAGCGCCGCCGTCCCTGAGCTTTTTAAGCCCGGCATCCAGAAGCGCTTTGGTGGGCTGCTTATCGTTGTAGAGACAGTAGACGCCTACGATAAGGCCGTCGTCCCGCTGGAAAATATAGGTTTCATTCTCCCCGGCGTAGGGCAGGTTTACGCTGTCCAGAGCGCGGATCATATCGCCGTAGGCCTTGGCGCCGTAGTCCATGGTATGGTTGTTGGCCAGGGTGACAAAGTCCACGTTGCCCTCGGTGAGGATGTTCACATAGGCGGCGGGGGCCAGAAAGCCGAACCACTCGATGGTGTCGTACCAGTTATCGGTGAGGGTGCACTCAAGGTTAGCGAGGGTCATATAGTCGTCTTCAAAAATATGCTTTGTATTTTTGAAGGGGTAGCCGTAGTCGTCGCCCACCACGCTCTGATAGGCGGTGCCCCAGCCGCGCTTGCTCTTGTCTTCGGCCAGAGAGCAGTCGCCGATGAGGGAGAGGGTATAGAACTCTGGATCGGGCACGGGGGTCGGCTCCGGCGTGGGCGTGGGAACCGGGGAGGGCGTGGGCTCCGCCGCAGCCACAGGGGCGGGGCGGAAGGTTGTCTGCTGGGCGGGTGCCAGAGGATCGGACGCCGGGGGCGTGACCTCCCGGGTGCGCAGGGATACCACAACGGCCAGTGCGGCCAGCAGAAGAACCAGGGTGACGATTTTCAGGTTGCGCATGAGTTTTCGGCGGGAGTATTTCTTTTTATTCATGGCGGTGAGGCTCCGTGATCACTGAGTGAAGTGTTGATGGGCGTTGATGTGGTCCAGGCAGTAGCAGTGGTAACCGGCGCAGCGGGAGCAGTAGCGGAAGTCCAGCTGCGGATCGGTAACGTCGGTGCGGCCGCAGACCTCGCAGCGGAAACGGTAGGGGGCGGTGCGGCGCTGGGCATTGATGCGGTCCATTTCCCGCTTGAAGCTGACGGTTTTCTGCTTCTGTCGGACCCGAGAGGGGCGCAGGGGGGCGAGGATGTCTTCTCCGCAGAAAAGGAGGAAGTTCAGCACGGCCACCACCGGCAAAAGGTTCAGAGGGAAACGCAGACGGACCACGTCCAGAGCGAAGTATACCGCGTCGATCCAGGCCAGCCACTTGATCTTCAGCGGCACGAGGCCGAAAAGATAGACGATCTGGTTGGGGTAGAGGCAGGCGAAGGCGAAGAACATGGAGAGGTAAATGTAGTTTGCGCCCAGAAAGCTGTTGACGTGGAAGACGAGATAGATGACAAGACCGTACAGCACGGTGAAGAAAAGACCGGAGAAGAAGTAGACGTTAAATTTCACCGTACCCCATTCCCGTTCCAGTGTGCTGCCGATGAAGTAGTAGAAATAGAGGAAGATCAGCGTCAGGATGCCGGAGGAATTGGGGATCAGGGCGAAGCTAACAAGCCGCCAGATCTGGCCCCGGAGAATAAGGGCCGGGGAGAAGGCCAGAAAGCTCGTGAGCATGCCGGTGGTGTCCATGATGGAGAAAAGCCAGACCACGGCGTTGCCGATGACCACAAAGAGCATGAGGTTTGAAATGCCGAAGCGGGGGTGACGAATGCAGAAGCGGTCTACCCAGCGCATGAAAGATCTCATAGTTGCTGTCCTTTCCAAAAGAGGGTCAATAAGGAATTATACCACAGTTTTGCAGATAATCAATCCTCGGGCAGGGGAACACGCTGGGGCAAAAGTACCTTTCCGTAGCAGAAAAGAGCCATGCCGGAGCTGGCAGGGTAGAAAACGTCGGCGTCCCGACGTCTGCGGTTGACGGAAAAGAGATGGACATTGCCCTCGCTGTCCCGGCAGAACTGCTTGCAGACCATGCCGCCGTCGGTATAGAAGATGCCTACGTCACCGTCCCGGAGGTCGATGCGGCGCTGGCAGTAGACGATGTCCCCGTCATGGATGTACGGCTCCATACTGTCGCCGCCGATGCGGGCGGCAAAGTCGGCCCGGTTGTCCGGCCCCACAGTCAGATTCTCGTAGTCCTCACCCGGCTGGGGAGAGGGGATGCCGGCGGCGGCCAGAAAACGAAAGAGGGGGATCACACGGCCGGCCTTTTCCTCCGGCTGTTTTGCATCCGTACCCGCAAGGATCTCTGCAATGCGGCAGAGCTTCTCCCGGTCGTCCTCACCCAAAGCACGGAACAGGGCAAGCAGCCGTTCCTCGGCGCTGTCCACCGCTTCGGAGACGCTGCCTTCCAGACCGCAGGCACGGAAGAACTCGTATATATCGCTGCCGTACCAGCTGAGCAGGCGAAACAGGGAAACACAGTCTATGCGGGTATAGCCCCGTTCCCAGTTGGAGATGGCCTGGGCGGTACAGCCCAGAAGCTTCGCTGCGGCACTTTGGGTTTTTCCGGCGCGCATCCGCGCTTCCTGCAGCTGCTGCGGCAGGCTTTCGTAATCGTTCATGGCAAGGCCCCCTACCGTATTCTTGCTGTCCAGTATAATGGATTGTTGAGCATATGTCAACAATCCATTTACTTTTCATCTTGACAATCAACAAAATATGTAGTATAATCCGGGTCAATTCAACAGGCTGTTGATGGAAAGGAGTAACGTATGGAGGAGAAGAAGGAGAGAGCGGCTCCCAAGCGGCGCAGGGGGGCCATCAAACCCGAGCAGGTGGAGCAGAGACTCATGGAAATCGCCGACCGCTGCATGGAGGCCATGCCCCGGAAGATCTACAACAAGTCCACCCGCCAGTGGGAGGAGGACGGCAGCTGGACCTTTGATGCGGCCAACGCCATCCGGGCGCTGACGGAGATCGGCAAGTATCTGGGTGTGGCGGAAAAGGGGGCGGAGAGCGGCGTAAAGGAAGTGAGGGTGGACTTTGGTGACCACGCCGACTACGCCGAGTGAAGTTCTGGGCTTTCAACCCAATCCCAAGCAGCGGCGCTTTTTCCTGTCCAGAGCCCGGTATACGGGCTACGGAGGCGCCAGAGGCGGCGGGAAGAGCTGGGCAGTGCGGGTTAAAGCGCTGCTGCTGGCCCTGCGCTACCCGGGGATACGGCTGCTGCTGGTGAGACGCAGCTACGGAGAGCTGGAGGACAACCATATCCGTCCGCTGCAGCGGCTGCTGGGGGACATGGCGGTCTACAGGGAGAGCGAGAAGAGCTTCCGTTTTCAAAACGGGTCACAGCTCCGTTTCGGCTACTGCGATGCAGAGAGCGATGTGCTGCGCTACCAGGGGCAGGAGTATGACTGCATCTTTCTGGACGAGGCCACGCAGCTGACGGAGTTTCAGTTTCAGACGTTCAAGGGTTGTCTTCGCGGTGTCAACGACTTTCCCAAGCGCATCTATGTGACCTGCAACCCCGGCGGGGTGGGTCATGGCTGGGTAAAGAGGCTCTTTATAGACAGACGCTATGAGGGGGGAGAGAAGGCAGAGGATTACAGCTTCATCCCGGCGGATGTCTACGATAACGAAAGTCTTATGAGCAGTGACCCTGACTATGTGCGGCGGCTGGAAAGTCTGCCCTATGAGCTGCGGCAGGCCTGGCTCCACGGCAGCTGGGACGTTTTTGCCGGGCAGTTTTTCCCGGAGTGGGAGAGGGGGATTCATGTCTGCGAGCCCTTTGAGATCCCGGAGGGCTGGCGCTGGTATGTGAGCATGGACTATGGCATGGACATGCTGGCGGCCTATCTCATCGCGGTGGATGAGGAGGGACGGGCCCATGTGACAGCGGAGGTTTACGAGGGCCGGGATCTGGGGGAGGGGCACACGGGACTCATCATCAGCGAGGCGGCGGAGGCTTTGAAAGCCCTTGCCGGCGAGAGAAAGATTTATGAGTGGCTGGCTCCGCCGGATATGTGGAACGGCAGACAGGAGACGGGCCGCAGCGTGGCGGAGATCTTCGCCGAACATGGGATTTATCTCACCCGCAGTTCCAACGACCGTCTGGCCGGATGGATGGCGGTGAGGGAGCGGCTGAAGGTGGAGCGGGACGTGGACGGAAGGCGCCGGGCCGGGCTCTGCATCTTCTCCACCTGTCCCAACCTCATCCGCACCCTGCCGCTGCTGCGCTATGATGAGCGCCGCCCTTCCGACTGTGCCCGTACACCCCATGAGCTGACCCACGCACCCGATGCGCTCCGGGGATTTTGTGTCCACTGGGTGCAGCGGGGGGAAGCGCCGCAGGCTCCGGCCAGAACGGAAAAGCTTTGCGACCGCATTGCACGGCAGCAGAGACAGAGAAAACGAAGGTAAGAAAAGGAGGAGAACATGGAAGAACAGGAAATGAGTGTGCAGACAGCGGAGAGCGACAACGGCGACTTTCTCCGCGCGGACGCCGAGGCCTTCCGGGAAAAGTATCCGGATGTAGATCTCTGTGCTCTGGAGGAGCAGAGCGCCTTTCGCCGCTTCTGCGGCAGCCGTCTTTACAAGGAACCGGCGGCCGGTCTTTACGAGGACTATCTGAGCTTTACGGCGGCGGCCGAGGAAAGCGCCCGGGTGAAGGCGGAGGGAAAGCGCAGCCGCAGCACCGGGGGCGGCAGCGGTCAGGTTTCCAGCGGGCTCAGCCGCGATCAGGAGGAGAGTCTCAACGAGTGGAACCGGGCCTTTCCCGGCATGCGCATGAGCGCAAAGGAATACCTGGCGCGATAACAAGGCAATTTTTAAATTAGGGAGGATATTATGAGCACTTTTTCTGCATGGAAAACCGATAACTACAAGTTTGTGGGCAAGGCCTTTGATTTTGCCTACGCCGACCGACTCAACAAGCTCAGTCCCGTTGTGGGCGAAGTGAATGCCCGCAGCATCGACTACGAGCTTACCGGCAGCGGCGGCTACGGCGAGGCCCCCGTCTACGACGGCGAAAACCTCAACGAGGGCAGCCTCCACCGTGGTTTCAAGACCGTGATCACCCCCGTGGAATACACCATCTCCATCCCCGTGGGCTACAAGGAGGCCAAGATCGACAAGATGGGTGAGACGGCCAAGGTGGGCACCAAGCTGGGCGACAGCATGGCGCTGACCGTCTATCTCCACGTGCTGCGCATGTTCGCCAACGCCTGGAACGCCGACAAGAAGGGCGGCGATGGTGTCTGCTGGGCAAACGATTCCCATCCCGTGGCCTCCATCGGCAGCTCCGGCCGTGTCTTTACCCCCGATCCCGAGGCCGGTACTTATTCCAATGTGACCACCGACGCCTTCTCCGTCAGCGCCATCACCGCTGCCCAGGCCCGCGCCAACCACTTTGTCACGCCCGACGGCCTGCCCTTCCTCTGTGACTTTGACACGGTTCTGATTTCTCCCGAGCTGGAGGAAAAGGCCAAGCGTCTCTTTGGCGAAAACGCCCGTCTGACCCCCAGCGCCGACCCTGAAAGCGAGCTCAACGCGGCAAACCCCGTGGCCGGCATGCGCTATCTGGTGATGGGCGGCGGCAGCGACGGCTTTGGCCCCAAGCAGTGGGCCGTGTGCGACCGCCGACTGATGAAGCAGCTGGTGAATATCGTCTATAACACCCGTCCCACGGTGATGGAGTCTCCTCAGGATAACCCCCTGAAGGATCTCTACACCGCCTACGCGGACTTTGGCGTGGGCTGGGGCGATGCCCGCATGATCATTTTTGGCAACCCCGCCTGACAGGGGGCAATCCCCGGCTCCGTCTGTGGGCCGGGGATTGCGGAAAGGAGCGAAGCGATGGATTTTGACTATACCCGCGTGGGCGATCTGGAGGTGGAGGGCAAGCTGCAGCTCAACGATGAGAGTGTGGCCCTCTGCCAGTGCCAAAGGCACGACGCCGTGTTTACTGCCGGCTGCAGCCCCGATGCCGAAGAATTCCGAGGCTGTGTGGAGCTGGTAAACGAACTCAAGGAAAAGCTGAATGCCCTGGTGGGGGCGCTGACATGAAGGAGGAGCCATGATTTATAAAATCGAGAAGGTGAAGAAGCTCAGCGTTGGCACAACGGCGGTGGAGGAGGAACTCTGCTGTCAGGCCTTTCTCTTGGAGAACAATTCCGAAACGGCTACGCTGTACTTCCGGGACAAGGATGCCGACAACATAGACTGCACTGCGGATAACGGCTATGCTCTTGCCCCCGGCAGCCGTCTGGATATGCCTCTGTGCGCCCGCCAGCTCTCTCTGGTGGCAACGGGTGAGGCGGATGTTCGTCTGCTGATTCTGGAGTGAGGCCGACATGGCGAAGAAAAGCGGCGTCAGCATACGGACCACGGTCTATAAGAACTTCCGTGGGGCGGACTTTTCTACGGATCCCAGCCTTGTGGCCAGGAACAGAAGCCCCCTCTGCACCAATATCATAGCGGACGCCGGCGGCATGCCGGAAAAACGCTGGGGCTGGCGGGTGCTGCACCGGCTGGATGGCAGCATCCACGGACTCTTTTCCGGCAGCTTCAACGGGCAGCTTCGCTGCCTGGTCCACGCAGGAACAAGGCTCTACGGCTGGGAGGAGACGGAGGCGGAGCCGCAGCTGCTGCTGGAGGGGCTGGCGGATCAAAAAAGCCGGGGCGTGTATCTCAAGGGCAGACTCTGGATCGTGGATGGGCAGAGCCTCATCTCCTATGACGGAGAGAGGGCGCAGCGGGTGACGGAGGGGGAGTGCTATGTGCCCACGGTGTTGATCACCCGCCTGCCCACCGGCGGTGGAGAGATGCTGGAGGATGTCAATCTTCTGACGCCCCGGCGCAAAGAGAGTTTCCAGACCGATGGGGCGGCGGTGAGCTTCAAGCTCAGCGCGGCCATTGACGAGGGCAGCACGGTGCGCGTCTGGGTCTGGGACGAGGAGGTTACGGGCTTCACCTGGGAGGGAGACACGGTGACGCTGGCAGCGGCACCTGCGGCCCCGGAGGCGGGCAGGCCCGACGGCCTTCTGGTGGAGTACAGCCACACGGTGGCGGGCTATGCCCAGCGCATCAACAAGTGCCGGATCATGAGCAGCTATGGTCTTTCCGGAGACGACCGGCTGGTACTCAGCGGAAACCCGGACTTTCCCAATCTGGACTGGATCAGCGGCTATAACGAGCCCACCTACTTCCCGGACCGGGGTTATGCGGTGCTGGGAAGTGAGGATACGGCCATTATGGGCTATGCCCGGGTGGGCAGCTATCAGGCGATCATCAAGAATGACAACGGGCAGGAGCCTACGGTGTATCTTCGCAGCGGGAAACTCAGCGAGGAGGGCCGGGCCGTATTCAGCACGCAGGCGGCCATGAGCGGCGTGGGCGCGGTGGCGGTGGGAAGCTTTGCCAGTCTTCTGGACGATCCGCTTTTTCTGAGCGGGACGGGCATTTACGGTATATCCGTTTCGGATATGAGCGGCAGCCGCGTTACCCAGAACAGAAGTTACTTTCTGAACCCCAGACTTACCAAAGAGGCCGGACTTTCCGCGGCGGAAGCGGTGAGCTGGTGCGGCATGTATCTGCTGGCGCTGCCGGGCGGCCATGTCTATGCGCTGGACGGTCGGCAGGAAAAAAGCTACCGCAGCGCGGCCATGGCAGACTTTGTCTATGAAGCCTATTACTGGGAGAACGTCCCGGCGCGGACGTGGCTGAGACTGGAGACGGAGGAAGAAGAGTGGCTCTACTTTGGCACGGAGGATGGGCGCATCTGCAAGCTCAACAGCGACATTCAGGCCGGGCGTTACAGTGACGACGGCGAGGCCATCTGTGCCGTGTGGGCCACCAAATACGACGACGACGGCACCCCCAGCTACTTCAAGACCCTGCTGAAGAAAGGCTGCTGCGTAACGATGAAGCCCATGAGCCGATCCAGCGGCACGGTGTACTTTCGCAGTGACCGCAGCGACGGCACGGAGCAGGTGATTGCCAGGGACTCCATGGATATTTTCGACTGGGCCGATATCGACTTTGCCCGCTTTACCTTCAACAGCAACGATGGACCCCAGGAGATCTATTGCCAGAAGAAGATTAAGAATTATAAACGGCTTCAGATCATCGTCCGCAACGATGAGAAGGATGAGGGCTTTGGCGTGTATCAGATTACCAAACACTATGTGCTTGGCAACTTTGCCAAGAAAACAGGGCAGAGCCACAGCGTTGCAGGGAACATCACATGGGCCACGGACGAGGAAGTGGCCGGAGCCACGGAAAGAGCCTGGGAGGATGTTTTCAAGGAGGATGTGGAGATATGACACTGGGGGAAGGAAAGAAAAAAGTATACGTGCTGCTGGATGAGTACGGCAGTGGGGATGGGGTCGACGAGGACCTTGAGGCGAAGATGAACAGCCTTTTCGACATAGCGCAGAAAGACGTGGCGAAGATCTGTCGGATTGTCAGGACGGTGAAGCTTCGTGGGGAGGGACGGTATCCCATGCCGGCGGACTTTATCGCGGTGCAGCGCATCTGGAGAAACGGTGAAAACGTGACCAGAAAGTGCGTATGGCGCTGCGGCGAACTGGTGCTGGGGGCAGGGGAGCGTGTGGAGCTGGATTACTTTGCCGCCCCGGCGACCATCGATGACAACACGCCGGAGTCCTGGGAGTTTGAACTGCGGGAGGATGCCTGCGAGGCCATGCCCTTTTATGTGGCGGGGATGGTGTTGAGCAGCGATCTGGTGCAGGACGGACAGATCTACCTGGACCTTTATGAAAAGGCAAAACGTGAGCTGAGCAGTGTTCTGCCGGGCAGTGAACACCGGGTTGTGAACAGTCTGTTCGGCTGAGGAGGGACGGATGTCAAAGCTGGCAATTACCCTGCAGCAGCTGGAGGAAGCGCTGCGGGACATGACAAGATGGATGCAGGATAAACTGCGGTCATATATCGTCGAGCCTGCCGCCGAGGGCAAGAGCGGATACATTCTGAAAACCAACGGGGCCGGCGGGCGGAGCTGGGAGGCACCGGGAGAGTTTGAATACTGGCGGCCAACGGTGAGTGCGGAGGGAGAGCTGAGCTGGATGCGGAGCGGTGACACGGAGGAACCGGGAAGCATAAACATATGTGGGCCCCAGGGACCGGCAGGGCCCACAGGGCCGGCACCGGTTAAGGGTGTGGATTACTGGCTGGAAGAAGAAAGAGCGGCTTTGGCCGAAGAAGCGGCCGCCTTTGTTCCCCGCTGGACGGAAACCTATCGCGGCACTTTCTCTGCTTCCGGGTGGAGCAGCAGCGCTCCCTATACACAGACGATTACCGTCACCGGCGTGCTGCTGACGGACTATCCCTTTGTGGACATTGATCTCAGCAATGCAACGGATGCGTCCGCTGTGATCGAGGACTGGAAGCTGGTGGGCCGCTGTACTGTCAGCGCGAATAATAAAGTCATTGCGTATTGCTATGAGAACAAGCCCACGGCAAATATCCCGGTGGTTTTTAAGGTGGTGAGATAAATGGGCGAGTGTCTGATCATGCGCCGTGGCGGCGAGACGTATAAACCTGCCATTCTGAATGCGGCCTATCCGCAGAATGTTACCAAAACGGTCATCAAGGGCAGCAGCACCAGTGCAACGTTCAGCGTACAGATTGCCGAGGCGGGAAACCCGGCTGAATATACCTACCAGTGGTACAAGGACGGCACAGCGGTGAGCGGCGCAAGCAGCTCTTCCTATACGATTACAGGCCTTACCAGTACGGCAACGCATACCGTGTACTGCGAGGTGACAAACAAGGGCGGTACGGTACAAAGTCGCATTGCCACGCTGAAAGTCACCCAGCAGTATACGCCTGTTCTCAACAGCAGCTACCCGGCGAATATCACGGGAGCCGAGGTGGGGAGCAGCGCTACCTTTAAGGTTACCATTGCAACCGCCGGTGTTCCCGACTCCTATACCTATCAATGGTATGTGAACGGCAGTGCCGTCAGCGGTGCAACCAACGCAAGCTACACCAGAAGCAATCTTGCAAAAGGAAGCTACACGGTTTACTGCAAGGTGACGAATGCGGCCGGTACCGTACAGAGCCGCACAGCCACGCTGACGGTGACGAAGAAGTATTTGTATAAAAACGGCGACAAATGCTCTGGCGTGACCGGCGGATGGACCATGGTGAAGGACTCGAACGGCACGGGTGCATTCAATAGTGACCATATCGCTCTCGGCTACACCGGAAGCAGCGGCCGAAATGCCGCCGCTTACACGGTTAACAAGGTGAGTACAGCCGGTTTTTCAACCATGAAGGTCAAAGTGAACATCACAACCAGCGGCGGTGCCGATTATTATGGTTTCTTCTTTGGCGTATCTACGCAGAAAACAAATGTCAAATACGAAGGGCTTGTGGCTTACACCCGCAGCAGCACCAAGGGGGAACAAACGCTGTCTCTCAGTTTGTCATCTTATCAGGGCTCATACTATGCCTGTGTCACCACAAGTACGGCGAACGTCACCGTAAGCGAAGTTTGGCTTGAGTAAAGAGGAGGTGGCAGAGGATGATAGTTTACGTGGATTCAGACTTCAAGTGCCACGTTTCGAAGGATGGTACGATGGCCGCGGTGGAAACAGGTTTCTTTGACGGCAGGTGCGACACGTTTGTTGAGGGCTATCGCTTTGTCCCTGCCGGTGAGAGCTGGATGCGGGAAGATGGCGTGGTGTTTGAGGGCGAAATGATTACGCCGTGGAAGGATTACAGCGAGCTGGACGAGGCGCAGCGGGAATACGAGAGGGAGCAGCTGGCCGAATACAGGGAGGCGCTGGAGATGATCTTTGCGGGGGTGACGGAATGAAGAAGGAGCTGCGGGACAGAATTCTTGCCTTTAACCGTGAGCGGGCGGCAGAGCGGGAAACGGCGGAAGATCTGCGGAAACTGCTGAAGATGCTTCCGCCGGGTATCCTGAAGCAGATCGTCGAGGACAGGGAGCGGGCAGCGGTTCTGGCAAAGTATGGTTTTGACGTGGAGGTATGATATGTCGGTTGTCGAAAAAGCCATTGCGTGGGCGCTGGGAGTCGCCAACGATCCCCTCCACGGCTACGATCAGACGAAACGATGGGGGCCGGACTACGACTGCTCCAGCTTTGTGATCAGAGCTTTTCAAGAGGCGGGGCTGCCCCTGACGGCTACCTATACCGGGAACATGAAGTATGACTTCCTGCGGAACGGTTTTCGCATTGTGACGGACGGAAGTCTGCAGAGGGGGGACGTGCTGCTCCATGAACTCAATCACACGGCTCTTTATCTGGGAAACAACCAGCTTGTCCAGGCCAGCATCAACGAACTCGGCACCATTCAGGGCGGGCGGAGCGGCGATCAGACCGGTGCGGAGATCCTTGTGCGGAGCTATTACAACTACCCGTGGGACATGGTGCTGCGGTATGTGGAGGAAACCGGGGCTCCGGAGCCAAACGGGACGGGAGCGTCGTCCCCGGGTAAGGGGGCTGCCCTGCCGATGCTGCAGCCGGGCAGCCGGGGAAATGCCGTCCTTTTTCTGCAAATGCTGCTGATGCACAAGTGGGGGTATCCGCTGCCAAGATATGGTGCGGACGGCGATTTTGGCGAAGAAACCCGGACAGCGCTGCGGACGTTCCAGCAGGAACGGGGACTGGATGCCGATGGAGTCTGTGGCCCGGAGACATGGGCGGCGGCAATAGGAGGATAAAATGGCACTGAGTAAATACAAAATAAATGCCGAAGAGATCGGCAGCAAGGGTGTGGTGGCTGCGCCGGATAAGCTCCGGGGCAGCGCTGCGGAAAACAAGGCGCTTTTCGACCGCCTGATAAGGGAAGTGGTGGCGGAGAAGCTCAACGCGCTCATTGATGCAGTGACAGCGGAACTGGCCGGGAAGATGACGCTGCCGGAGAATGTGGGTGTCCCCGGTCAGTATCTGCGCGTCGGCGAAGCGGGCATGGAATGGGGCGTGCCCGGCGGCAGCGGCGACATGATTGCCGCCATCTATGACACGGACGGCGACGGCAGCGTGGACCGGGCGGATGTGGCGGCTGTCGCCGAAGGCAACGCCGCCACCGCCACAAAACTGCAGACGGCCCGATCCTTCCGGGTGGAGGATGCCAGCGGCAGCAACGAGGGGGAAACGGTGGGCTTTGACGGCGGCAGCGACATAGTTCTACGTCTGCCGGGACGTATCAAGGCCAATATCGTGGGTGATGTCAGCGGCAACGTGAGCGGTAATGTCAGCGGGTCCAGCGGAAGCTGCAGCGGCAATGCCGCCACCGCCACAAGACTGCAGAGCGCCAGAAAGATCGGTGAGGCGAGCTTCAATGGGACAGGAGATATCACGCTGGCGGCCATGGGAGCTACGAAGGCGGCCAATATAACGGTGGCGGCACCCACGCTGGCTGCTTTTACCGCGAGACGCATCTACATAGGCTCCGCCGCTCCCGAGGCATCCGACGGTGCGGTGGGCGATCTCTGGGTTGTGATCTGAGGTGAGACCATGGCAACGACAGTGAGTTTGCCGCTGACGGCGACAAGGTACAGAGGAACCGGCGTGGACACGCAGGTTACCGGAGACTATGTGGGCAACGTTTATGCCGGTGGCTACGCTGAGTATTACAGAATGCGCCTTGCGTTCAAACCGGGACGGGCACTGAGCAGGGTTGTGCTGGATCTGAGCTTTGGCGGACACAACCAGGTGGGAAACGTTTCTTACTATTACACAGTGGCCGGGCAGTGCCCCGGAACGCATTCCACAGAGGGAACGGTGTTTTCCTGGAGCGGGAAAAGCGCCAGCATTACGCTGGAGGGGCGTTTTGAAGCCGATACGACTTATTATATCTGGGTGTGGAGTCCGTCGGCGGGGTTGGGTTATGTAGTGTTGTCCTCGTATTCGGCGGAAGGTACCATAGCGGCCCCGGCGCTGTATGTCAAAACCGAAGCGGGCTGGGTGGAGATCAAGGGACTCTACGCCAAGGGAAGTTCCGGCTGGACAGAAGTAAAAACGCTGCACGCAAGGACAAGCTCCGGCTGGCAGGAATCGTAAAAAGGGGGTTCTATGAGACGCAAAAAGAAACAGGAGACAAACGAAGCACTGTACTGTGGCTATGACTACTCCACACCGGAGGCCAGAGAAGAGACGGCTGCGGCTCTCTTTCACCGGGCCAGACAGGCCCGAGCCGCCGTGGAGCGGGACTGGGAGCGCTGCAACGACTACTATAACTTTATTCATGACGTGACGGCAGAGATCCGGGAGAGCGGTGCCGGGCGGCAGCTGCCCTTTGCCCCGGCGGTGATGCCCGATCCCTGGATTATTGTGGAAAGCCAGATCGAGCCGGAAATTCCCGAACCGGAGTTTAGGGGCCGGGACAGCGACATGGACAGTCATAAGGCCCGGCAGCGGGAATATGCTGTTCGCTACATTATCGAAAATAACCGACTCCGGGATATGAATACCCGCAACGAGCGGCGTCTTCTCAAATACGGCGATGCCTTCTGGAAGGCCTGCTGGGACAGCGAAATGCGCTGTGGGGTCCACGAGGGGGACATCCGCATCCGGGACATACCCGTGGACTGCATCTTTCCCGATCCGGCGGTGCGCAGCGGAGACATACAGGAGGGGCAGTTCCTCTGCTATGTCTATCGTATGCACAAGGTTCGCTTTGCCCAGCTGTACCGTACGGAACTGGAGAGACTGGGCCTTGCGGCGGAGGAGCTTTTTGCCGGGGCCTACATGGACAAAGAGGGGCTCTTTGACATGAGTACCTCTCTGGACCGGGACGACGATACCGTGGAGGTGCTGGAACACTGGTTCCGCCAGCCGGTCAGCATCGTGCAGGACGGGCAGGAGATCGAGGCGGGTGCTGTGGGCTGCAGCATTCAGGCCGGCGGCCGGGAACTGCGCTATATACCCTGTTACTGGCAGCGCACCGGCAGACAGTGCAAGCTTTTCCCCTTTGTCCATTACTGGCGTACCCAGGATGAAAACTCTTTCTGGAACAAGAGTGAGCTTTTCCCGGTGCTGGATCTGGTGGATGCGGCGGACAGGAAACTGGCCATGGGCCTGCTGGGCGATGCCTTCCTCTCCAACGACATTGTCCTGGTGGAGGAGGGGGCGCTGGCGGAGGGCGAGGAGATCAGTAACGAGCCGGGGGCCGTGCTGCATCTCAAGCCCAACCGCATCCATGCCGTGCGGCGTCTGGGCGGGGTGCAGAGCAGTGCCAACGCCGCGGTGGCGGTGGACTGGCTCAAGGAGCAGATCGAGCGCAGTACCCGAAACTATGAGACCAGTCAGGGTAAGGAGCCGGCGCGCACCATGACGGCTTCGGGTCTGGCCATGCTCCGCAGCGATGCGGGTTCTCAGGCGGACATCAAAAAGGCGGACCGGGATGCCGGCTTCGAGCGGCTCTACGAGCTGCTGGACTGGCTGGCGCTGGAATTCTTTGATGACGGGCGACTGATCTACCTGGGTGCCGACGAGAGCCGGGGACGGGAGGCTGTAAGCTTCCGGTTCAGCTCGGATGCTCTCAGCGAGCAGATGCCAGCTGTGCTGGATCTCCATGGAAACGTTGTGAGGGAAAGCTGGACCTACTGGCCGAGACTGGATGTGACCATCAGCGCCGGGGAAAGCATCCTCCGGGGGAAAAAGGCCACGTTGGAGGCCCTGCAGAGCATCAGTGCAGCGGCGGTTACGGCGGAGAACTGGAAGCTCTTTGCCGCCCAGCTGGAAATTCTGGACATCCCCGGCAAGCAGGACATCATCAACGAATGGAAGCGGCGCTTTGAGTCGGTGGTTGTATAAAGGAGGAAGAATATGAGCGAAAAAATGAAAGATGTATGGGCGCGTGCGCTGAAAACCTTCTGGCAGGCGGCGCTGGGTTATCTGCTGGCAGACGCGGCGCTGCTCCGGGAGGCGCTGACCATCCCGCTGGAGCGTTCCCTTTGGGCCACGCTGCTGGCGGGAGCCGCTGCCGCGGGCTTTTCTGCCATCTACAACGGTTTTATGAAGCCTGTGCTGGAGGGGAGCCATGGAAAAAGCTAACTGCCATGTCCCCTGTGAGGAGGTAAAGCAGCTCCGGGAGGAGTTTGAGGGATACTGCCGGAAAACAGAGAAGCGTCTGGACGAGGGCAGTACCCGTTTTGCCGTTATCGACACCAAACTCAACTGGCTGATTGCCATTCTGGGCAGCATCGGCGCGGCGGTGCTGGGTGTGCTGCTGAAACTGGTCAGCGGTGTATGAGGGAGGTGGAATTATGAGCTACGCCAAAAGTCTTGGCAAGGAAGAGGAAAAGCTCTATGCCAAAGCGCTGGAAAGCGGGAGTGCCGTGACCTATGTGGACGAGAGCGGGGAGAGGCAGAAGGGCATGACGGCGGCGCTGGAGGAGATGGCCGGGGGCTATAAAAGCATCTATGAGGAGCAGCTGGCAGCCAACGCTGCGGCGGCGGCTATGGCGGCGCAGAATGCCGCGGCAGAAGCGGAGAGCGCCGGGCGGGCCGTCACGGAAGAGTACGGTGCGGTGAACAAAGGTCTTTACCGTCAGTACCGCAAGGCTCTGGCCTCCCTGCCACAGGAGCTGGCCGCCATGGGCTATACGGGCGGCACCAGCGAGAGCAGCCGCGTGGAGCTGGAGCGAGGGTATGAGGAGGAACTGGGCAGCAACGAGCGGGCACGGCTTACGGCTCTTGGGGATATCCGGGATGCGGAAGCGGCGGCGGTTCGCGAGGGACAGCAGGCAGCCGGCAAGGCCGATGCCGCGGCCCGCCGGGAGTATCTCAATGCCATGATGGCCTTGAAGGAGCAGGCCTGGGCCGATGAGCAGGAGCGTGCCGAGGCGCTGGCCGCCACCGGTGATTTCTCCGGTTATGAAAGACTGGGTTACAGCAGCGAACAGATTGAGCAACTGCGTACCGCCTGGGAGGCGAAGAACCCCGAGCTTTCCATCGCCATTGCCGCTCTCGGCGGCCGCTACAGCGCCGACGAGGTAGCGGGCAAGCCCACAAGCTGGGTGCAGCAGTATCTGAACGCGCTGGGCTACGGTCTGAAGGTCAACGGCAAGTGGGACAGCGCCACGGAGAATGCTTACAAGGCGGTGTTTGGCCGCGGCTCCGGACGCTATGTGCCGCCTCCCCGGTACTATGGAACGAAGAAAGAAGAGGAGAAGACAGAGAAAAAGGACAGTAAGCGCAGCGGCAGCGCGGGAGAGATCCGGGTGCAGAGCAGCGGCGGCAGTGCCGGGACAATCCAGGTGCAGAGCGGCAGCTCCGGAAGCATCCGTGTAAAGACCAGCCGCTGAGAATACGACTTGCGGCTTTCGGGCGGTATGTGCTAAAATGGCACATACCGCCTTTTTAAGGAGAATGGTCTATGATTTTTTCGTATTTTGCGGCTGCCGTTATCGGCTATCTTTTCGGCTGCTCCAGTATGGCCTTGTATCTTTCCAAATGGAAGGGTATTGATCTGCGGCAGGGCGGCTCAAAGAATCTTGGGGCATCCAATGCGCTGATGCTCATGGGGTGGAAGGCTGCTGTTCTTGTGGGAGCCCACGACATTGGTAAGGCCTGGCTGGCCATCTTTATGGTTAAACGCTTCTTTCCTGACGTGGAACTGGTGGGATTTATTGCCGGGGTCAGCTGTGTGCTGGGGCATATGTACCCCTTCTATCTCAAGTTTAAGGGCGGCAAAGGCTTTGCGGCTTACATTGGCATGATGCTGGCTTTGAATTTCAAGGCAGCGCTGGTGATCCTTGCGGTTCTGGTGATTCTGACGCTTATCACGGACTACATTGTGGTGGGTACCGTGACCACGGTGGTGGGTTATCCTGCCTGGGTGGCTTATCAGACCCACAGCATTTTTGCGGTCTGTCTTTTGCTGGTGGCCACCGGGGCCATTCTCTATAAGCACCGGGTAAACTGTGTCCGCATCGCCAACGGCACGGAGCCGGGCTTCCGCCGGGCCGGACGGGGAGGGTACAGATCTTGAAACGCTCTTTTGCGTTGGCACTGATCCTTCTCAGCAGTGCCGTGCAGGCCTTTGGCATCTATAATGTTCATGCCCTGGCCGACGTTACCGAGGGCGGCGTCATCGGTTTGACGCTGCTGCTGGAACACTGGCTGCATATTTCTCCGGCCTACACGAGCTTCGTTTTCAGTGCGCTCTGTTATCTCTGGGGCTGGCGGCTTATGGGCCGGGAGTTTATCCTGCGCTCGGCGGTGGCCATCGGCGGCTTTTCGGCTTTTTACCGCGTATTTGAACGGTTTCCACCTCTGTGGCCAGGCCTTGCGGAGCGGCCGTTGGCGGCGGCGGTCATCGGTGCGGTGTTCGTGGGCGTGACAGCGGGTGTCTGTGTGCGTCTGGGCGGGGCCCTTGGCGGTGATGACGCGTTGGCCATGAGCGTGGCCCATAAGACAAGATTTCGGGTGGAGCAGGTCTATCTGGTTACCGACCTTGTGGTGCTGCTCCTCTCGGCCAGCTATATTCCCATGAAAAAACTGCTGTGTTCACTGCTCACGGTGCTGCTCTCCGGGCAGATCGTGGGCTGGATACAGCCAAGAAATAATAACAAAGGAGCGGGGTATCATGAATAATGCCGTCTGGAACGAAACAACCCGGCAGGAGCTTATCGGCTTTTATCAGCGCTGCGTGCAGATACAGAGCTTTTCCGACGAGGAAGGGGAGCTTGCAAACTACATCCTCGAGACCATGAAGGCCATCGGTTACGACGAGGCCTGGATCGACGGCGCGGGCAATGTGGTGGGCCGCATGGGCGACGGTGACACCGTCATCCACTTCGACTCCCATATGGATACCGTGCGCGTCAACGATGCCGAGCTTTGGCAGCACGCTCCTTTCGCCGGGGAGATTGTGGACGGCGTGCTCTGGGGTCGGGGCAGTGTGGATATGAAGGGTGGTTTAGCCGCGTCTGTGTACGCAGCAGCGCTGGCCAAGAAGCTGGGGCTTCTGGAGGGAAAGTGCATCTATGTCACCGGCAGCGTTTGTGAGGAATACTGCGACGGCGTTTGTCTGGAGCATTTCTACCGTGACGGCGGCGTGAAGCCCGATTACTGTATCATCTGTGAGCCCTCGGACAATGTGATTACCCTGGGCCACACCGGCAAGGTGCAGACCCGCGTCACCACCCACGGTGTCTCTGCCCACGCTTCCGCCCCGGAAAAGGGGGTCAACGCTGTCTATGAGATGGCGGAGATCATCCGCCGGGTGGAAGCGCTCAATAAGGAGCTTGGTACACGTGAAGGGGCGGGTACCATCGTCCTCTCCCACATAAGCTGCGAGACCGCTTCGCTGAACGCGGTACCCAGCGCCTGCGAGATCTATCTGGACCGGCGGCTGCGCCTGGGGGAGAGTACCGCACAGGTGCGCGCCGAACTGGATGCGCTGGTGGCCGGGAAGAACGCCGAATGGACTCCCGGTACACTGATCCATCAAAGCTGGACGGGCCGGGAACTGGTGTATGAACCCATGCACGAGCCCTGGATCATCGAAAAGGAGCATCCTCTGACCCGCTGTCTGATCGCCGCCCATGAGAGCGTCTTTGGATGCGCGCCGGAACGCTGGGACTTCTGGGACTTTGGCACCAATGCCATCGTGCCGGTGAGCATGGGCGTGCCCACCATCGGCTTTGGCCCCGGTGAGTATAAGCTGGCCCACATGCGGGACGAGCGCTGCAGCGTGGAAAAGGTCTGGGAGGCCTGTCGATTCTATGCGGAGGTCATCGAGAGACTGTGAAACGAGTAAAGGCTGTATTCCCGGCAAAGACCGGCCCGGCAGATACGTCTGCCTTTGCCGTGGAAAGGGCCGCGGCGGCGAAGCGATTCCATGAGAGCATTCCCGGCTATGCCCCTACGCCCCTTTGTGCCGTGGAGATGCCGGGGCTTGGCAGCGTATATGTAAAGGATGAGAGCCGGCGCTTCGGCCTCAATGCCTTCAAGGGCCTTGGCGGCAGCTACAGCATGGCCCGGTATATCGGGGAGAAACTGGGTATTCCGGAAGATGAACTGAGCTATCAGCGGCTGCGGAGTGAGAAACTGGGCGAGCTGCACTTTGTCACGGCCACCGACGGTAATCATGGCCGGGGCGTGGCCTGGGCGGCGGCGCAGCTGGGACTGAAAAGCACCGTATATATGCCCAAGGGCAGCGCGGTGGAGAGACTGGAGAACATCCGGGCTGCCGGTGCCGAGGCAGAGATCACCGCGCTGAATTACGACGACACCGTCCGTTTTGCCGCCCGGACGGCGGAGGAGCGCGGCTGGGTGCTGCTGCAGGATACCGCCTGGCCCGGCTATGAGACCCTGCCCCGGTACATCATGCAGGGTTACACCACCATGGCGCTGGAGGCTGTGCAGCAGCTGCCCGCGCCGCCTACCCATGTCTTCCTGCAGGCCGGCGTCGGGGCCATGGCTGCCGCGGTGACAGGCTTTCTGGCGGAGTACTATGGGGAACAAAAGCCGAAGATCGTCCTTGTGGAGCCGGATGCGGCAGACTGCCTTTACCGGACCGCTCTGGCGGATGACGGTGCGCTGCACATCGTGAAGGGGGATCTTGCCACCATCATGGCGGGCCTTGCCTGCGGCGAGCCCTGCTCCATCGGCTGGCCCATTCTGAGGAGCTTTGCCGATGCCTTTGTCTCTATGCCCGACGAGATCGCGGAGCGGGGCATGCGCCGCCTTGCCAAGGCGGGTATCGTCTCCGGGGAGAGCGGAGCGGCCACCGTGGGGCTCCTCTCGGCGCTGACGGAGGAAGCGGAACTGGGCTGGCTCCGGGAGGCGCTGGGGCTGAACGAACAGAGCTGCGTCCTCTGCTTCTCCACCGAGGGAGATACGGATAAGGAGAATTACCGGAAGATCGTATACGAGGAGTAAGGGAACGGTGGATTTCCTGTACACATTACGGCCATGTGAGAAAAAACGATCGGCCAATATGAATTCGCCGGGGGTAGATTATGCTGGAATATAACAACGAACTGTCCGTAAAAGAGTATTGCGAGCTGCGTATGGCCGTTGATTGGCCGACACTCGTGGAAGAACAGGCCCAATCCGGGCTGAAAAACTCAGACTTTATTGTTGCCTGTCGCGATAACGATCATATTGTCGGATGTGCCCGTGTCTTTTGGGACAAAGGATATATTGCATACTTAGCCGATGTGATGGTCAAACCATCACATCAAAAGCAGGGAATCGGAAAGAGGCTTGTAAACGAATGCATCGCATATATCGATAAGCAATTGAAAGACGGCTGGCGTATTAAAATCGTAATTGTAACATCAAAGGGGAAAGAAGCATTTTACAGGAAATTCGGCTTCGAACTGCGTCCAAACGAGCATGACGGCGCCGGCATGCAGCTGTGGAGAGGCGGCTGCGGCTGACGAAAGCAGTTTTGGCTCTCCCATAAGAAAGGAATGTTTGAAGGTGTTCTATTCGACTGAAGCTTGAAACACCGCGCCCCCTCAGTCAGCTTCGCAGACAGCTCCCCCGGAGGGAGCGCCGGGCATAAGAGAAGACCGACCCAACGGGACGGCCTTTTCTTATTATTTACCAAGTACGCCCTTCACGCCCCGGCGTTCCCGGGCCTTGCAGACAAAGCCCAGCAGGTCGGAGATGATGCGGGCGGCCAGATAGCAGGTGGTGCCGGCATGGTCGTCGTAGGGAGGGGAGACCTCCACCATGTCGCAGCCGATGATGTCGAAGCGGTTGGCGGCCGCTTCCAGGATCTCGGTGATGTCATCGTAGAGGAAGCCGCCGAAGATGGGGGAGCCGGTGGCGGGAGCCTGAGCGGCGTCCAGCCCGTCGATGTCAATGCTCACGTAGACCTTGCTGCCCTGGGGAAGGTCCTGGATAATCTTTTCGATGCCGATGCGGCGGGTTTCCCCTGAATGGCGATGTCAAAGGGGGCACCCAGTACGGCAATGTCCGCCTGTACATTGTGAATATCCGTGCAAAGGTCGCATTTTGCAAAGGTGGCTATGCCGGTAACGGCGCCGTTAAAGGGCTTCCTGGTGCTGAAGTTGTTCATGAAAAATCACCTTCCTTTTGTCAAAAATATAGCATATAACAGGGAAATGGTTAACTTCCATCCCGGGTTTGTGACTTTTGACAAAACTTCTGGTAACGTTACCGGGGACGCCGTGCGTTATTCATTGCCATTCGGTATATTCATGAATTTAACCACTTGCCGCAGCGGACAAGGTTGTTTTTTGGAAAGGCCGTATCATAAAAATGCGTTTTCGGGTGGGCAGCATCCAGAAAGGGCTGTTCGCTCTTCCGATGCGGAAAAGCCTGAATAAGCAAGTGAAACGATAGGGGAATGGATGAGCTGTGTGCATAATGTGCAAAGTGCGAGTGTGCTATTGACTTTCTTTTGTGGTTGAAATACAATATTCATACCCGATCGGCCCATGATACGACGGGGTCGGAACGTGGAAACGACAGTCAGACAATGCCGCAGCAGCGGCAGGAAAATATTATCTGAAAGGGAGAAAGAGCTATGGAAAAATCCGCAAAAACGAAAGCAACATTCCTTATCCCCTCCATTCTGGGCGTCATCCTCTTTATGATCCCCGTGAAGTTTGACGGGAGTTGGACCGTCGTCTGCAAGATCATCGCCGACATGATCGCCGGTGTTATCGGCGACTTCCTGCCCATCCTCTGTGTCATCATCCTGACGATCTCCGCTCTGATGGCGCTGATCGCCAAGCTCCTCAAGCCCAGGTTCATCACGGAGAACGCCCTGCTGAAAGAGTGCTTCGACTGCAGCTGGTTCTGGCTGGTTGTCCGTGTGCTGGGTGCTGCCTTCGCCTGGATCACCTATCTGGAACTGGGCGCCGAGCAGGGCGCCGGCCTTCTCTACATGATCTCCGCCGGCGATCAGGGTGCCTTCATTCTCTACGACCTTCTCTGCACCCTCGTCATCATCTTCGCCATCGCGGCTCTCCTGCTGCCCCTGCTCCTTGACTTCGGTCTGCTGGAGTTCATCGGCGCTCTCTGCACCAAGTGGATGCGTCCCCTCTTCAAGGTTCCCGGCCGCGCTGCCGTTGACTGCATCACCTCCTGGATCGGTGACGGCACCCTCGGCGTCATGCTCACCGCCAACCAGTACGAGGGCGGCTACTACAACGCCAAGGAAGCCTCCATCATTGCAACGCTCTTCTCCGCTGTGTCCATCACCTTCTCTCTGGTGGTTCTGGACGAGGTTGGTCTCGTGCAGTACTTCGGCGTTTACTATCTGCTGATCTGCGCCGTTGGTATTGTCTGCGCCATCATCTGCCCCTACCTGTGGCCCCTGCGCAAAAAGTCCACCGCTTATCTTGTGGAAGGCAATGCCATGCCCGAGTCTCTGCCCGACGGCTACACCAGCTCCACCCAGTACGGCTGGGATCTGGCCATCAAGCGCGCTGCTGCCCAGAAGGGTGTTGGTCCCTTCCTCCGGAGCGGTCTTAAGAACGCCACCAGCATGTGGTTCGGCGTGCTGCCCACCGTTATGGCCATCGGCACCATTGCTCTGATCCTTGCCAACTACACCCCCATCTTCGACTGGCTGGGCATTCCCTTTGTCCCCCTGTTCAAGCTCTTCCAGGTTCCCGAAGCAGAGGTTGCTGCTTCCACCATGATCGTCGGCTTCACCGACATGTTCACCCCCGCCATCATCGTGGCCGGCGCCGGTGCTCCCGACATCACCCGCTTCATCGTGGCGGTCGTCTCCGTTACTCAGGTCCTCTACCTCTCCGAGGTCGGCGGCCTGATCCTGGGCTCCAAGATCCCCGTGAACCTGCCTGAGATGTTCGTCATCTTCCTGTGGCGTACCCTCATCAGCATTGTGATCGTCTGCCCCGTTGCCCACCTCATCTTCTGATTTATCCATCCAATAACCTCTTCTTTGCACCCCAAAGAGGGCCGGAACCTCTGGTTCTCCGGCCCTCTGCACTCTTTGATTTGAATGTTAGGCGCGTCCCTTCGGGGATCGCTCTCCAATATAAAGGATGCCCGCGGGCATCGGAAAGTGAGTTTTTTATGGTAGAAGGCATTCACAATTTTTCCGAGATCGGCAAGCTGAACAAGGTGCTGCTCCATCGCCCCGGCAAGGAACTGGAGGCGCTGACCCCCGCCACCATCGAGCGTCTGCTCTTTGATGATATTCCCTATCTGGAAGTGGCTCAGAAGGAGCATGATATTTTCGCCCAGACCCTGCGCGACAACGGCGTGGAAGTGGTCTACTACGTGGATGAGGTGGCCAAGGCCATCGCCGACCCTGCTCTGCAGATCCAGCTTGTCAACGACTTCCTGAATCTCAGCAAGATCAACGCCAAGGGCCTGCGCGCGTCCATGACCTCCTACCTGCTGGATATGTCCCCCAAGGAAATGGTGGCCAAGCTCATCGCCGGCATCCTTCGCAAAGAAGTGGCCACCAAGCGCGCCACCTCCCTCATGGACATTGCCAACGATGACTATCCCTTTGTCTCCGACCCCATGCCCAACCTCTACTTCACCCGTGACCCCGGCGCCTGTGTTGGTGACGGTATCAACATCCACCGGATGCATACTCCTGCCCGCCGCCGTGAGTCCCTGCTGCTGAAGTATATGTATCTCTACAATCCCACCTTCGCGGCCCCGGGCAACAAGCAGTGGTACGACATCAGCGACAACTTCTCCATCGAAGGCGGTGACGTGCTGGTTCTCTCCAAGGATATCGTGGCCATCGGCCTTTCCCAGCGTACCACCGTTTCCGGTGCGGAGAACTTTGCCCGTAACCTCCTGCAGAACTCCAGCTTCAAGAAGGTTCTGGCCTTTGACATTCCCAAGACCCGTGCCTTCATGCATCTTGATACCGTCTTTACCATGATCGACTATGACAAGTTCACCATCCACCCCGAGATCGAAGGTCCTCTGGCCCTTTACGAAATGACACTGGATCAGAACGGTGAGCTGCGCTTCCATGCTCTGAAGGACGATCTGGAAAAGCTGCTGGCCCTTGAGCTGAAGCTTCCCGCGGTGCAGCTCCTCCGCTGCGGCGGCGGCGATCTGATGGCTGCTCAGCGTGAGCAGTGGAACGACGGTTCCAACACTCTCTGCATCCGTCCCGGCGTGGTTATTACCTATGAGCGTAACTACGTTACCAACGAACTGATGGACAAGAACGGCATCAAGGTGCTGACCGTGCCCTCCTCCGAGCTTTCCCGCGGCCGCGGCGGCCCCCGCTGCATGTCCTGCCCCGTCAACCGCGACGATATCTGATAAAAGCAGCAAAACACCCGGTACCGGACGGTATCGGGTGTTTTTTAAAGTGGTAAAAAAACAAAAAGCCCTGCTCACTGGAGCAGGATCTATAAGAATACTCAGCGCACCTCAAATGTGGTGGAGATAAGCGGGATCGAACCGCTGACCTCTTGAATGCCATTCAAGCGCTCTCCCAGCTGAGCTATACCCCCATGTATGTGAAAGGGGTGCGCTGAGTAATATCTTATTCAGTTATGCCGACTTTCGGCCAGCCCGGTTATAATAGCAAAAGAAAACCCATTTGTCAATGATAAATTTGCAATATTTTCAAACTTGTGTTATGCTCTCCGGGAAACAAAAAGGGAGGCGTAAACCATGCTGGAAATCGTGCCCGCGTATGCGTATAAAGAGGAAGTCAGAGCCCTTTTTGCCGAGTATACAAAGATGCTGGTGGAGGGGGACCCTGCCTTTCAGGAGTATCTGAACATACAGAACTACGACGAGGAGATTGCGCATCTGGAGTATAAATACGGCGAGCCCGCGGGGCGGCTGTACCTGGCCCGCTGGGACGACGCGGTGGCCGGCTGCATCGGGCTCCGGCGCATCGACGAGAAAAACTGCGAGATGAAGCGTCTCTATGTGTATCCTGCGTTTCGGGGAAAGCATATCGCCGAGGCTCTCACAACCCGCATCATCGCGGATGCCCGCGCGATCGGCTATAAGGCCATGCTGTTGGATACCCTGCCCTTCCTGCAGGGAGCGCTGCGGCTCTATAAAAAGCTGGGCTTTTATGAGATTGAGTCCTATAACAACAGCCCAATGGACACGTCCATCTATATGAAGCTGGATCTTTGAAACATTTTCGGGAACCTTTTGCGTGCATTCTGCGTCCAATCAAGCGAAAACAAATATAAAGGAGTTATATATCGAACATGAAAAAGTTTATTGTCCTTTGCCTCTGTGCCGTGCTGCTGCTGAGCCTCTGCGCCTGCGGCAAGGAAAAAGAAAACGAAGTACAGGAAGTCGTCATTGAAAACCCCGTGGCCCTGCTGGATACCGTGTGGCAGAGCTATGCGGAGGAGGAGAAGTTCCCCTGCGCCGGCGGTGATCTGGACCACGCCAACATGGAAGGCCCCGGTGAGTACGCCGTGAACAGCGCCGAGGCCCTGGACGCCTCCTTCGGCATCCCCGCTGCCGACGCCGCCAGCGTGACCGAGGCTGCCTCCCTCATGCACATGATGAACCTGAACACCTTCACCGCCGGCGCCTTCCGTCTTGCCGGGGGCACGGACGCGGCCGCTTTCGCGGAAAACGTCAAGGCCAACGTGCTGCAGCGCCAGTGGATCTGCGGCTTCCCCGATACGCTGGTGATCATCGGTGTGGGTGACTATGTGGTCTCCGCCTTTGGTGAGGCCGGTATCATGGAGACGTTCAAGACCAAGACCCTGAGTGCCTACGAAGGAGCTGCCGAGCTTCTGGTGGAGCAGAGCCTCGCCGGATAAAAAGGACAACGCCCCCGACTTTTGCGGTCGGGGGTTAATTATCTCATTCATGGGAACGATACAGGTACTATGAAAAAGCTTTTTGTCATACTGATCCCGCTGCTGCTTCTGGCGGCCTGCAGCCGGGAAGATGAGCCTGCACCCACGCCGACGCCCACGGCGGCCTCCGCGACGCTGCCACTGTCTGCGGAAAGCACACTGACCGGCCGCGTCTACGAGCTGACCGACGACTCTCTGGTGCTTCAAAGCGACGGCGGCGGGCTCTATGCCTTTGCCGTCGAGGGCACACCGGAGCTTGTGCCGGGCCAGCGCCTTACACTCCGCTGTGCCGGGGCATTGGACGAGCGGAGTCTCTGGCAGAGTGCGGCCATACTGGAACTTCGGGCGGAGCCGGCAGAGACCCCTGCGGAAAGCGCTGTCTATACCCTGCGGGGGATCGTACAGGATGCCACCGCCTATACCCTCACTGTGCTGGGGGAGGACGGACACCTCTATTCCTTTCCCAAGGATCCCGCCCGCTGCTTTGCCCCGGACGGCATCCTGCTGGGCTACAAAGCGGAGGTAGACTGCGCCGAGCCGCCCGATCCCGCGGAGGTCTGGCAGATGGTCACCGTGCTGGCCATGCGGGTGACGGCGGCGGAGCATGCGCCTGCCGTACCCGATCACGAAGCGGCCATGGTCCGGGCCGCGGAGCTCCTTGCGGGGCTCAGCCTTGAGGAGCGGGCGGCTCAGGTGTTTTTGGGTCGTCTGCCTCTTCAGGGCAGTATCGGACGGGTCCCGGGGGGCTATGTCCTTTATGCGGAGAATGTGGCGGGAAAGACCCCGGCTGTGCTGAAGGCGGAGCTGGAGGCCCTGCAGGCTGCTGCGAAGCTGCCGCTGCTGTTCACCGTGGATGAGGAGGGCGGCACGGTGAACCGCCTGAGCGCCTACACGGCCTTCCGCGCTGCACCCTTTCCTTCGCCCATGAGCCTTTACCATGAGGGCGGCTGGCTCTCTGTCAATACGGATACGCTGGAGAAGTGCAGCCTGCTGCGTTCGGTGGGCATCCATGTCAATCTGGCCCCGGTGGCCGACGTCTGCAGCCCGGGAACGTATATGTATTCCCGCTCTTTCGGCGGTGACGTGGCCCTTACCGAGCAGTATGTGGACGAAGTGGTCCGGGGCTATAAGTCCGCTGGGGTGGGCTGTGTGCTCAAGCACTTCCCCGGCTATGGCGACAATGTGGACACTCACACGGGCCCGGCCCGGGACGAGCGCAGTCTGGAAGAGCTGACAGAGCGGGATCTGCGGCCCTTTGCCGCGGGGATTGCGGCCGGGGCGGACTGCGTGCTGTTGAGTCACAACGTGGTGACGGCTCTGGATCCCACCCTGCCGGCCTCCCTGTCCCCGGCGGTTTATGGGTATCTCCGGGATAATATGGGCTTTGCGGGCGTGGCCATGACGGACGATCTCGGTATGGGCGGTGTCCGGGCCTTCGGAGACAGCGGCGAGGCCGCCGTGCAGGCCCTCCGGGCCGGCTGTGATCTGATCTGCTCGGCCTCCTTTGAGCGGGAGATTGCCGCGGTGATCGCCGCCGTACAGCAGGGAAGCCTCAGCGAGGCGCGGCTCAACGAGGCGGCGCAGCGGGTGCTTTGCTGGAAGGTGAAGCTGGGGCTCCTGGCATAAGGGCGGCTTGCGCCCAGTGGGAAAATGTGCTATGCTTTGAAAAAAGCATCCGAGGAGGGTTTCCCATGGAAAAAACCGTACTGTGTCTTCTGCCGGTGGAAGAGCGCCATCGGAACAAGTTGGAAGCTGCCGGGCGTGGCTGCCGCTTTGTCTATGCCGCCCCCGAGACTGTGACGACAGAGGAAATCCACAGCGCGGAGATCATTCTGGGCCTCCCGCCGGTGGCAAGGATG
This sequence comes from Oscillospiraceae bacterium, assembly GCA_015068055.1. The sequence continues at coordinate 27,583 of SVLG01000019.1, forward strand.
AATGCCCCGGAGAAGCTGGAAGTGCTGCAGAGCTGCTATGCCGGCGTGGATCCCTATCTGAAGCCCGGTGTGCTCCGGGAGGGCACCCTTCTGCTGAACTCCACCGGCGCCTATTCCCAGGCCGTGGCCGAGCATGGTCTGGCCTGTACCCTGACGCTGCTCAAGAAGCTCCACCTTTACCGGGATGCCCAGCGGCAGAAGAACTGGACGGACTTTGGCACGGTGAGCTCTCTCGCCGATGCCACGGTGCTGGTGGTGGGGCTGGGGGACATCGGCGGCTATTACGCAGCGCTTGTGAAAGCGCTGGGTGCTTATGTCATCGGCGTAAAGCGCCGTCCCTCGGCAAAGCCGGACGGTGTGGACGAGCTTTACACCATGGAGGCGTTGGACGAGCTTTTGCCCCGGGCAGACGTGATCTTCTCCGTCCTGCCGGGAACCGACGCTACCTTTCATATGTACACCGCCGAGCGCTTTGAGCGCATGAAGAATACCGCCGTATTCATCAACTGCGGCCGGGGCAGCGCCGTGGAGAGCGCCGTACTGCTGGAGGCGCTGAGAAGCGGCGCCATCGCCTGCGCCGCCGTGGACGTTACGGAGCCGGAGCCGCTGCCTGTGGACAGCCCGCTCTGGCAGCTGGACAATCTGCTGATTACACCCCATATCTCCGGCCAGAACCACCTGCCCGTCACCTTTGAGCGGGTGGTAAACATCGCCGCGGAGAACCTTCGCCGCTATCTTGCAGGGGAAGAACTGGTGAATGTGGTGGACTGGAAAACGGGATACAAGAAATAATAAAAAGGCTGACCGCAAGGTCAGCCTTTTTCTTATCCCGGCATATAGTGGGCGCCGAAGACATCGCGCATCTCGTAATAGGCGGCATCCGTGCGCCAGGTACCGCCGGTGGAGCCTTCGCACCACATTTCAACCTTTGTGTTGGGCAGACGCCAGACCGCCTCATAGCCCCCGGGGCCAAGGCCGGTACCGGGTACCCAGAGTCGCTCCAGCCACGGCATCTGACCCAACAGGTGGCCGTTTTGGAGATAACAGTAGGCCAGATTCAGATGCCGGAGGTTTTTGCACTCCAGCAGGGGCGAAATGTCGGAGATGTTGGTCTGGAAAAGCTCCAGATAGTAGAGGTCTTTCATATTGGCCAGTACGGAAATGTCCGTGATGCGGGTGTCGGCCATGATGAGCCAGCGGAGCTTGGGCAGATCCTCCAGAAAGCTGGTGTCGCTGTACTCCATGTGCCCCAGATCCAGCGCGATGAGATCCCGGCAGTAGCGCAGATTTTGCAGCTCAGCATTGGTCAGGAAGGAGTAACCGTAGGGGAAGGTGGTGGCAATAAAGGCGGTGGCATCCGTGCGCAGGAAGAAGGCCCCGAAATGCACCGTCCAGACAAAGCGGATGTCCTCATAACGCTTATCCAGAGCGTCCATCTCCTCGTTGCTGAAGCCGCATTCCATCATGAGGACTTTTTCCAGATAGGGGAAGTAAAAGAGAGAATCCTCCACCTGCTGCAGTGAGTCAATGGCACAGCCGCTGATGTCGATTTCCCGGTCTGTGGTACCCACGGTGACGCCAAAGAGCTTGAACGTCCAGCGGATTTCCAGCTCCGGCAGCGTTTTGCGAAAAGCCAGCAGTTCTTCGTCGCTGAAACCGCAGTCGCTGAGATCGATCCGCTCCAAAGCGGGAAAAAGGGGCAGCGTTGCTTTCAGCTCCTCCAGCGTAAAGCCGCTGTGTCCCGCCAGAGAAAGCTCCTTCGCATCCGAGGATGCGTAAACGTCCGCTGCGGCGTTTATCTCCCAGTGGAAGCTTATGCCGGGGTAGGCCTCCCGGAGGGCAAGCTGTTCCTCCGGTGTGAGAGAACGCCCGGCGACGTAAACATGGGACAGATCGGTAAAGTAAGGAAGCCGTGCCATAAGTTCGTCGAAGACGGCATCGGATTCAAGAAGGTGGATTTCCCTCTCGTCCCGGCGGCAGCGTTCGCCGCCAAGGGCAATGTCCCAGATGATCTCGCGTCCGGCTTCCTGCTCCGTCAGTTCCGTGAGAAGGGCATAATCGTCTATGCCCCGGGCGTCGATGCACTGCAGCGCGGGGAAGCAGGCAAAGGCGGCCAGATCCGTCCGGTCAAGGGAGGAGGGCTCCACGGCCAGTGAAGCGCTGTCAAAGCGCTCGTTGCCTATGGGCACATCCCAACGGATGGAGCAGTCGGGGAAGTGTTTCTGCAGACGCTGCACCGAGCGGAGCGAAAGCTCACTGCCCCGGAGATCGAGTTCTTCCGGTTGACGAAGCCGCCGCAGTCCCAGAGTGGAATGCAGCGTCAGATCCCGGCAGTCCAGTGTGGTCTCGTCCCGGCGGACGGCCCACCCTCCCACGAGAGTGTGGTTTTTGCAAAGCAGCAGGATAAAAATAAGCGCAGCAAGCAAAACTGCCCCTGAAAAGCCCAGAGCCAGCCTGACTGCTATGCTGCGTTTATTCTTTGTACTCATACCTCTATGTTTCCCGGCTGTGCGGGCATTCTTCCCGCCAGCTTTTGCCTTTTAACCGAGTAGGATCTTTTCCACCTGCTCCAGCTGCTCCACGGTGTTCACTCCGATGATCTCCAGCCCCAGCGGGCGGCAGCAGGCGTCCACCCTGTAGCCGCCTGCCTGCAGGATGGCGGGGGCGTCGGTGAGATAGAACTCGCCCTGCTTGTTGTCATTTTTGATCTGCCCCAGAGCCCAGCGAAGTGCTGCCGCGTCAAAGAGGTAGAGTCCGCTGTTCAGTTCAGTGATCAGCGCCTGTTCGGGTGTGCAGTCCTTATCCTCCACAATGGCCTCAAAGCGGCCGCTGGCGTCCCGAGTGATGCGGCCCATGCCCTTGGAGGATACGTCTGCCGGGCCGGAAAGCACCGTGCAGGCGTTGCGGCCCTCTCTGTGCGCGGCCACAAGGGCCTGATAAGTTTCCTTCTTCAAAAGGGGCATGTCCCCGCAGCAAACCAGAACATCGCCCTCAAAGCCTTCCAGCTTTGTCATACCGCAGCCGGCGGCGTGGCCGGTGCCTAGCTGCTCGGCCTGCTCAGCCCAGCTGTAGGTGGGGAAGGTAGCGAGTACCTGCTCCTTCTTATAGCCCAGCACCAGCACGATATCCTCGGTGGGGAGAAAGTCCAGCGCGCTGAGCACATGGCCCAGCAGAGGCTTGCCTGCGGCCAGACGCATGACCTTCGGCGCATCCACACCTTCCGTCTGCAGACGCTTTCCCTTGCCCGCGGCAAGGATAATGGCTTTCAGAGGCTTGTTCATGGGAGAGTCCATCCTTTCGTTTTCTCTTGTGCTTCTATCATAGCACGCGGGAAGTACAACAGCAAGTACCGGAGAAAAAATCGAAAAAAAGAAGAATAACGCTTGACAATCAGCGATTCCGGTGCTATTATAACCAAGCTGACATGCGCGAGTGGTGGAATTGGCAGACTCGCTAGATTCAGGTTCTAGTGCTCACTCCGGGCGTGCGGGTTCAAGTCCCGCCTCGCGCACCACATTTAAGACCTAAAATCGCAAGATTTTGGGTCTTTT
>SVLG01000020.1 GCA_015068055.1 Oscillospiraceae bacterium
CCGGTTGAGAAATATAACGGCGGCGTGATCTTCTACTCCATGGCCAACTGGTCCTTCGGCGGCCACACCAACCCCGACGACTACGACACCGCCATCGCCCAGTTCACCGTGAAACTGGTGGGTGATGAGGTGAGCATTGAGAGCATCAACATGATTCCCTGCTCCATCAGCTCCTCCCATCACAACCACCCCGGCCACAGCGTCAACGACAACTGTCTCAACGACTACTGCCCCACCCCCTACGAGGAGGGCAGCGAGGACTGGGACCGCGTCATGTCCAAGCTCAACGGCACCTATGAGGGTGCCGACTACACCACCAACTACCAGAGCATCATCTACGGTACATAAAAAGCACCGGCCTGCCCCTGACGGGACAGGCCGGTTTTGGGAGGAACGTCATGAAAGCAGTAATCGCCATGGACTCCTTTAAGGAAAGCCTCTCCTCTCTGCAGGCTGGCGAGGCCGCTGCAGCGGGCATCCGCGCAGCCATCCCGAATTCCCGGACGCAGGTCATCCCGCTGGCCGACGGCGGCGAGGGCACCATGGAAGCCCTGCTCTCCGGCCTCGGCGGGGAGCGGATCCGCCTCCGCGTCACCGGCCCGCTGGGTGAACCTATTGAGAGCAGCTATGCTCTCCTGACCGACGGCAAAACCGCCGTCATGGAGATGGCCCAAGCGGCAGGTCTGCCGCTGGTGCCTCCGGAAAAACGGAATCCCCTGCACACCACCACCTATGGCGTGGGCGAACTGATCGTGGATGCGCTGGACCGTGGCTGTCGGGACTTCTTCATCGGCATCGGCGGCAGTTCCACCAACGACGGCGGCCTTGGTATGCTCAGCGCTTTGGGGGCCCGCTTTTATGGCAATGCCGGTGCGTCCATCGGCATCTTCGGCCGGGACACTGAGCGCGCGGAGTGTGCCGATCTGTCCACTCTGGATCCCCGGCTTTCCCTCTGCCGCTTCCGCATCGCCTGCGATGTGAATAACCCCCTCTGCGGCCCCAATGGCGCCTCCGCCGTCTACGGCCCTCAGAAGGGCGCCACGCCGGAAATCGTGGCCCGGCTGGATGCCGCACTGGCTTCCTTTTCCCGGCTCCTGAACGAAGACGCGGCCCTGCTCCCCGGCTCCGGTGCCGCCGGCGGTCTGGGATTTGCCTTCCGTCTGCTGCCCCATACAGAGCTGCTGCCCGGTGCAGCGCTGGTCTGCGACATCACCGGCCTTGAAGCCGCCGTCGCAGACGCCGACATCGTCGTCACCGGCGAGGGGCGGCTGGACCGGCAAACCGTCATGGGCAAGGGTCCCGGCGAGGTGGCCCGCCTTGCCAAAAAGTATGATAAGCCCCTTATCGCCCTGGCCGGCTGTCTTTCCGACAGCGCCCCGCTCTGCAATGCACATGGCATCGATGCCTTTTTCTCCATTCTGCGCGCCCCCATCACACGGGAGGAGGCGCTGGATACAAACACAGCCGCGGCCAATCTGCAGGCCGCGGCAGAGCAGGTCTTCCGGCTGATCGCTGCCGTAAAAAAGGGATAAAAACAACGCACCCCGGCCAAACTAGGCCGGGGTGATTATTTATGGAACAAAGCGAACGCGACACCATTACGGAACTTGGCAGCAGCCGCGCCGGGCGCATACACACCCTGACCATCATCGGTCAGGTGGAGGGGCACATGATCGCCCCGGAAAACTGCAAGACCACCAAGTATGAACACGTGATGCCCCTGTTGGCCGCCGTGGAGGAGAGCGACGAGGTGGATGCCCTGCTGATTCTTTTAAATACCGTAGGCGGCGACATAGAGGCCGGGTTAGGCATTGCGGAACTGATCGCCTCCATGAAGAAACCCACCGCCAGTCTTATCCTCGGCGGCGGGCATTCCATCGGGGTTCCGCTGGCCGTAGCAGCCAAGCGGAGCTTCATGGCCCCCTCAGCCTCCGTTACCATTCATCCGGTGCGGCTCAGCGGCACGGTGTTGGGCGTGCCCCAGACCTTCCGCTATTTTGAGCGCATACAGGAGCGCATTGTTGCTTTTGTGGCGGAAAACTCCCATATCAGCCGGGAGGCCTTTCTCCGCTATATGATGTGCACCGAGGAACTCACCCAGGATATGGGCAGCGTCCTCTATGGGGAGGAAGCCGTCCGCTGCGGGCTCATTGACGAACTGGGCGGACTGCAGGAGGCCCTCAGCTATCTGCACAATGCTGCGATGAACTGAGCCAAAAGGCCCTGCCCCAGTTTTCAAAGTCCCACTGCGGGTCGTAGGGGTTGCACTCATAGTCTATGTACCAAAGCGCCCCGTCGCAGAGGATGAAGTTTGTGGGGTAGTAGTCGATATTGAGTCCCGCCGCCATGGCAAGCTCTGCCATTTCCGCCGCCGCATCCAGCGCCCAGTCCGGAAGCGTGCCTTCCTTCACCAGTTCCATGGCCGTGGGGCCTTCCATGTATTCTTTCAGAATGCGCTCGTTCCCGATGTCGATGGCCAGCATCTCCGGCACACGGATCCCCGCCGCCCGCAGAAGGCCATAGTCCCGGCGCTCACTCTCGATCTTGTTGCCAAAGGTATAGTAGTCACAGGGCTCATGGTGGATCTCCTTGAGGACAAAGTGCCGTCCCTCATCCTCCACAAGCCAGGAATAGCCACCCTTGCCCTTACCCAGCAGGGAAAGGACCCGGTAGTCTTTTCCGTTGATCTCCAAGGCCTTCGCCTCCTTTTTTATCATCATACCACAGATAAGCAAAAAGGACCATCCTTACAGATGGCCCTTTTCAAATATACGATCAGGTGTTTTTCATCACGATGGTCTCGATGGTGTCGGCCACATGCTCACAGGCGTCGGCACAGCGCTCCAGCCGGTAAAGGATGTCTCTCCAGGCAATGACGCTCAGAGGATCGAGTCCCAGATGCAGCACCTCGCGGCTGCTCTCCAAATAGAGCACGTCGCACTCTTCCTCCATATGGTTGAGCTCAAGGATCATCTCCCGGAGCTTCAGGGGCTTTTTGAAGCCGGGGAGCTCCACCAGCACCTGCTTCAGGAGACGGCAGCAGGAACTCACCTTGTTGGCGAAGGTCACTGCCTGAGGCAGAACCTCACGGATCTCATCCATGTAGAAGCGCTGCAGCACCTCCTCGATGGTATCGGCCACCTCATCGATGTTGCTGCTGATCTGGGCCATGTCCTCGCGCTCCAGCGGGGTCACAAAGGCCTTGGCCAGCGCAGCGCTCATCTCATGCCGGACGAGGTCGGCATTGTGCTCATAGCTGTGCATGGTCTGGAGCATTTCCTGAATGTTTTCGTAGTTGTAGTCGGCAAAGCAGCGGGCCAGATAATCGGCCGCCTCACAGCAGTATTCCGCGGCGTTTACAAAGTTATCGAAATAAAAACGGTCGTTCTTAGCCATTGTACATTCTCCTTAAAAAATCATCATAAATATTTTAGCCATCACGAAGCCGATGAGTCCGCAGCCAGGGAAGGTAAGGATCCATGCAGTAGCCATCTCTTTCACCACGGAAAAGTTGATGGCCGAGATACGCCTCACCGCGCCAACGCCCATGATGGCAGTGGTCTTGGCATGGGTGGTGGAAACGGGGATGCCGAAGAGGGAACTGAAAAGGAGCGCAATGGAGGCGGCTATGTCCGCAGAGAAGCCCTGATACTTTTCCAGCTTCACCATGTCCATACCCACGCTTTTGATGATCTTTTTGCCGCCGATGGAGGTGCCAAGCCCCATCACGATGGAGCAGAGCGCCATGATCCACACCGGCATCTGCACGCTGACCTCGGTACTCTGCCCGTTGGAGAGCAGGAGGCAAAGGAGGATAACACCCATAAACTTCTGTCCATCCTGCGCGCCATGCATAAAGCTCATGGCCGCCGCACCGAAAATCTGTGCCCCTCGGAAGAATTTCTCGGTGATGCGACGCTCGACATTATAGAATAGAACCATCACCATGCGGCAAACGCCCCAGCCCAGGCCAAAGCCCATAAAGACGCTGATGACCATGCCGTAGACCACCTTCACCCACTCCGCACCGTTGACGCCGCCGAGACCGCCGTGAATGGCAATGGCGCCGCCGGTAAGACCGGCGATGAGAGCGTGGCTCTCGCTGGTAGGGATGCCGAAAGCCCAGGCCAGCGTGGCCCAGACCACGATGGCAAAGAGCGCCGCGCTGAGCGCCACAATGGCCTCCTCGGAATTGGTGCCAAAGTCCACCATTTTGGTGATGGTCTCGGCTACGGTGGCGTTGAGCAGACTCATGAGAAAAACGCCCAGGAAATTAAAGACGGCTGCCATAACGATGGCCGCCCGGGCAGACATGCAGCGGGTTACCACGCAGGTTGCGATGGCGTTGGGCGCATCGGTCCAGCCGTTTACCATGATGACACCCATGGTCAGCGCCACAGCCAGCATCAGCAGCGGGTTTTCCGTCAGCTGACCCCAGAAATGTGCAAAGGACAGATCCATGTTTTTTCCTCCTGCGCAAAATACGCATATTTTACACTTTTACTATACCCAGTTCGTGTAAAAAGCGCTACCCGCTTCAGGTTAAATCCGTGTAAAATAACGCCGGAGGCTGTCGCCTCCGGCTATTCGCTGTATTCAATAAAGGGGGTATTTCTCGCAGATGGCGTGAACCGTCTCCAGCACTTCCTTACGGCTGCCCTCAAAGTCCCTGGCCGTAAGGGCAATGCAGCGGGCAATCTGCCGCATCTCCTCGTGGCCCAGTCCCCGGGTAGTGGCCGCAGGGGTACCCACCCGGACGCCGCTGGTGACGTTGGGCTTTTCCGGATCGCCGGGAATGGCGTTCTTATTGAGAGTGATGTGGTTTTCATCCAGCCGGTGCTGCAGTTCCACACCGGTGATGCCCAGGGGCCGGAGATCGGCCAGCATCAGGTGGTTGTCGGTACCACCGGTGCTGAGGGCAAAGCCCTCGGCCAGCATGGCCTCGGCCAGGACCCTGGCGTTGCTGACCACTCTGCGGGCATAGTCCTTGAAATCCTCGCTCATGGCCTCTTGGAAGCAGACCGCCTTGGCCGCGATGATATGCTCCAGCGGACCGCCCTGTGTGCCGGGGAACACGCCGGCATTAAGCTTTTTGGCAAACTCCTCCCGCCCAAGAATCAGCCCGCCGCGGGGGCCGCGAAGGGTCTTATGGGTGGTCGTGGTGACAATGTCGGCATAGGGAACAGGACTTTCATGAACACCGCCGGCCACCAGTCCGGCAATGTGGGCCATATCCACCATGAATATCGCCCCCACTTCATGGGCAATATCCGCAAAGGCCTTAAAGTCGATAAAGCGGGGGTAGGCAGAGGCGCCGGCAATCAGAAGCTTGGGCCGGTGTTTTTTGGCCAGCGTGCGTACCTCATCATAGTCAATGCAGCCGGTCTGAATGTCCACGTCGTAGGACACAGCGTTGAAATACTTGCCGGAAAGGTTGGCGGGGCTGCCATGGGTCAGGTGACCGCCGTTGGCCAGACTCATACCCATCAGCGTATCGCCGGGCTGCAGCAGCGCCAGCTGCACGGCCATGTTGGCCTGAGCCCCGGAATGGGGCTGTACATTGGCAAACTCCGCGCCAAAAAGGTCCTTGGCCCGCTGAATGCAGAGGGATTCCAGTTCGTCCACAAAGTGGCAGCCGCCGTAATAGCGCTTACCGGGAAGTCCCTCGGCGTATTTATTGGTAAGAATGGAGCCCATGGCCGCCATCACGGCCGGAGAAGCAAAGTTCTCCGAAGCAATCAGCTCAATGCCATCCTGCTGACGGCGCAGCTCATTCTCCATCATAGCTGCAACCTCGCCGTCGCAATCTCTCAGAAAGGCAATGGGATCCAGTTTCTTTTCGTACATATCTCTTCTCCTTCCGCATGACCGTTTGGGCCTTATTCTACCCGCTCCCCTCTATTTTGTCAATATTTCGCGGATATTTGTTTTTCTGCCGCGCACACTACCTTTTTCTGCTCCCTTGCTCTTTTATCCATGGTGTGTTATGATAAGAAATGAGGTGATTAAAAGTGTTTTACACCCTTCTCTGCGCCTTGCTCGCCGTTTCCTCCATAGCCCTCTCCCTTTTCTGCCTTTATCTTTACTTTCAGCGCAGACAGCGAATGGATCTGGTTTATGATAACAGCGCTTTTTTCATGGCACTTTTCCTTTCCCTGACCATGGGAGCCATCCTCCTGTATCTCGTGGCTGCAGCCGGCGTGGATATCGCGCTGATTCCTGCCGTGATTGCTTTCATCTGCCTTTTGTATCTTCTCGCCTGGCATAACGAAATCATCGTATTCGACGAGACGGGCTTTACCCGTCGGAATGCATTTCTGCGCAGCCGCCGCTACCGCTACGATGACATCACCGCCTGCAGCCTGCGGCTTCTGCGAAAGAACCTCAAACGGCAGGACGCCCAGAGTTCCTTCCGTGTGGGCAACGACAGCTTTATCGTCCCCCGTTCAGCCGTCAACTATGAGAAGTTTGCGGCTCTTATCCGAAAGCACGGCCGGAGCGGCCTTGAACTCTGATTACAACAACGGCTCCACCGGAGCAGGAAAGGACTGCTTATGGCAGCGGAAGTCTGTGAAATCATGAATGAGACGGTGAACCGGCTCTGCGCACAGGTGGGGGATCACCCTCTGAGCATGCTCTGCCCGCCCCGTCCCGCCACGCCCGACTGCGACGGAGAAACATTGACGCAAGCGCTTGTCTGTCTTTTGAACGACGCTCTCAGCTGTACGGATCCCAGTTGCTCCGTGGTCTTTTCCGGCGATATACAGGATAATTTCGTCACCTTTCTCATCAGCGACGACGGCGGCTCCCTCCCGGAGGAGGAGCTGCAAAGCATCTTCCACGTCCCCGGCTCCGAACTGGCGCTGGGTCGTGAGCTGATCGAGAGCTGCGGCGGTACCCTGACCGCCTGCAACGAACCTCACGGTGGTCTCAGCTATGTGACGGTCATCCCCCTGAAGACGGACAAGTGAATAAAAAGAATCATGGCAGGCACGTTTGTGCCTGCCATGATCCGCCAATGTGGTAAAAGAGGAAAAAAGGATTTCTCGCGCCGCATGAAAAACATGCTCTCGGTGTCTGGTATCACTGTACTGCTCCGCGTGCACGCAATCCGAGGATTTCCTCCTCGCTGTAACCGTAGGCACGCAGGACTTCGTCGGTCTGCTCGCCGGGCAGGGGGGCAAACTTTGTGGGTTTGCTCTCCACCGAAGCCAGACGGACCGGCTGACAGGGCATGACACAGGTCTCGCCGTTGCGGAAGCGATACTCCTCCACAAAGCCGTTGGCCCAGGCCTGCTCATCTTCGGCCACATCCCTGAAATGGGACATGGGCCCGCTGACAATGTCCGCCGCCTTAAAAAGCGCCGTCCACTCGTCGAGATTCTTTGCCAGAAACGCCCGCTGGAAGATGGCCGAAAGCTCCGCATTGTGCTTTGTTTTCGTCATCAGATCCACAACGCCCAGCGCACGGACTTCCTCGGCGATTCCCAGGATATTGTAAATCTTCTGGGCATCGCGGTTATAGTCCAGTGCCATCAGAACGAACCATTGTCCGTCCTTGCACATGTATTTACTGGTCAGCGCGCCTTCCATCTCCCGGGTCATGGGGAAGGGCTTATTATACTTGGCCTCCGCCTTGATGACCATGAGACCCATGGTCCAGACAGCCGCGCCGTACAGGGACGACTTCACGATCTCACCCCTGCCGGTCTTCTCCCGGTTATACAGGGCCGTCATCAAACCGGCCACCAGGATACAGCCGGCTACGCAGTCGCCCACACCGGAGGGGGTGCAAACGGGATAACTGGAAAGGTTGGCCTCCGCCATATCCAGCTGAAAGCCGGAGCGAACCCAGAAGGCCATGCTGTCAAACCCGGCGGTATCGGCGTCCGGTCCCTTATCGCCGTAACCGTTTACCACACCGTAAATCAGCCGGGGAAAGCGGGCACACAGCGTTTCACCGTCCAGCCCGAGCTTTTTGAGAGACTTGCTTCTGGTATTGGTAACAAACACATCCGCGGTTTCCAGCATGCGCATAAGCAGCGCAAAGCCGTCTTTGTCCTTGATGTTGATGCAGATGCTGCTCTTGCCGGCATTGCACATATCAAAGAGCGGGTTTTCTTCATCACCGCGCTGGATATTCGCCTTGCAATTGTTGCGCCAGACGTCTCCCCCAAAGGCCTCGATCTTGATGACCGTTGCCCCCAGAGCAGAAAGGATTCTGGTGGCACTGGGAGCCGCAACATAGTTTGAAAGTTCGATAACCCGAATTCCTTTCAGCGGCAGACTCATAACTGCACTTCCTCCTTTCAAATCATAACGCCTGCAGGAATGCCTGCAACTTACCCGCAATCACGTGATGCCCCGCATCATTGAAATGAAGTCCGTCTGCGGTGTACTTGTTGCGGTCTTCTTCTCCGTTGGGGTCAATCCCCAGTTCGGTATACAGATCCAACACATCAATGGAGAAATCCCTGGCCGTTTCTTTAATAACATCCACGTACGCTTTCAACGGCAAACCGGGATAATATCGGTGAATACTGGTGGATGGCTCCAGATCCCCCTGTCTGCGTGCAGGCGTCATAAACACGATTTTCGCGTCAGGATACATATTGGTCAGGCGCTCCATCAACCACCTTACCGCTCCACAGAAGGTACCTCTGTCGCTGTCGCCCGGTTTGCCAAACGGTGCGTCTCCGTGACCGTAGTCATTTGTCCCGCCGTACACGATAACCACATCGGCTTCCGGGTTCATCTTTTCTGCTCTGCCGCAGAAATTCAAATCCCAGCGTGCCTCAGCGCTCGGCCGGAACTGATGCGCAATTCGGGTTCCGCCCACGCCGTAATTCCGGACTTCCTTCAACCCGCAGCGTGTTTTCAGAATATTGTCATAGCGGTTGTTGGCAATATCCTCCACGGAAACACCCTCTGTAATGCTGTCACCGAGGAAATTGATTGTCAAACCCTGCAAATTCATTGCATATCCTCCACTACAGCAATGCTCGTTATGTCTTATAGCCGCCGTTCACCGGCAGGACAATGCCGTTGACAAAGCTGGAATCGTCGCTGGCCAGGAAGAGCGCCGCGTTGGCCAGCTCCTCCACGCTGCCCAGACGCTGCATGGGGATATTGGAGAGGAGGCGCTGCATGTTCGCCTCGGGAATGCTGCGCTGCATATCGGTGTCGATGCCGGCCGGGGCAATGGCGTTGACCGTGATGCCCTTTCTGCCGGACTCCTTGGCCAGAGACTTGGTAAAGCCCTCCACGGCGGCCTTGCTGGCCGCATAGTTGGTCTGGCCCACGTTGCCGTTGGCAGAGACAGAGGAAAGGTTAACGATTTTGCCGTAGTTCTGCTCTCTCATATGAGGGATTACGTACTTGCAGCAGTGGTAGGTGCCGTTGAGGTTAACGTTGATGACCTGATGCCACTGATCGCCGGTCATCTTATGGAACATGGCGTCGCGGATGATACCGGCGTTATTCACCAGAATGTCGATCCGCCCGAAGGCAGCGAGCACCTGCTCCACGGCGGCCTTAACCTGTTCCTCGTCCGCCACGTCACACTTGATAGCCAGCACATTTCCGCCCATCTCCCGGGCGGTTTTTTCGGCCAGAGCCAGATCGTACTCCAGAATGGCCACGCCCTCAGCCTGTTCTTCCACAAACTTCTTAGCAATTGCGGCGCCGAGTCCCTTTCCGCCGCCGGTAACAATGGCATACTTGCCGCTCAGTCTGTTCATGATCGTTCCTCCGTATGGTTAAAGATTCTTTTAAACCTTTCCCTTCCAGACGCGGAAGGGGAAGCCCTGGGGATACGGCACATTGTAGCCGGGCATCGGCACCGGAATCATCGCCCGGGCAATGGTGCCGAAGGACGCGCGATAGTGAATGGATGATTTCGCCACCAGCAGCCGCTGCTCCTCGGGGGTAATTCCGTGGGCGCGGAAAACTTCCAAATCGAAGGGCTGCACAGGCAGCGACGTGACGATGACATAGTTGCCGCCGATTTCCAGAACCGCCGTTTTGCCCATGCAGTAGCGTTTGCCGTGGCTCATTACCCCCTTGGCGGTGTAGTAGCCGTCCGTCAGTGCACACACATAGGCCGTTACGCTGAGAGGCCCGCCGGAATACACCGGGTCGCTCCAGCCGCCCAGCTGCAGCTCCACCGTGGCCCCGACGCCTGCTCTTTCGCAGGCCAAAACGCTGACCGGGTCCACCAGAATGGCCAGCGCACAGCCGCTCATCCCCCGTTCCAGAATGCGCCGCAGGATGTGAGTGGTGTTGCCCATACCGCCTCCACCCGGGTTATCCGATGTGTCGGCGATTACCAGCGGCTTGTCCGCCGGCTGCAGGGCCAGATCAAGGGCCTCGTCCAGCGTGGGGTATTCCTCAAAGATTTTATCCTTCTCCCGTTCTATGACGGCGCGCAGCTCGTCTGCGGCGCGCTCCGCCGCTTCGCGATCGCCGTCTGCAATCGCCAGCACCGCCATGCCCAGCTCCTCGATATCCGAGGCGAAAAAGCCGTGGGTAAAGCGGACGCAAAGCATACCGGACTTGCTCTGCAGGGCCTCCGCGGTATCGTAGAGCGGCCGGATCTCGGCCCGCTCCGTGGGGAACAGGGGCAGCAGATGCGGAATTTTCCGGAAGGCCATCACCGGCCGGATCCGTCCGTCCATGGCATCGACCAGAATCCGGGCCGCCACCTGCGCCGTCGCATAGGCGTCGATATGCGGATAATGCTCATAGGGAACAAGCGCCGTGGCGCAGCGGGCCATCTTCTCCGTCACGTTGGCGTGCAGATCCAGCGACGCCACAATGGGTACGTCCCAGCCCAGCTTCTCCCGGAGGATCTCCAGCAGGTCGCCCTCCGCGTCCGGATGGCCCTGCGCCGCCATGGCGCCGTGGAAAAGGATCATTACGCCGTCAAAGGCTCCCTTTTCCCGGATGGCTTCCTCCGTGCGGGCCACCACAAAGTCAAACACTTCCCCGGTCACCGGGCCCGAAGGGTTGGCAAACATGCTCACCGTGGGGATGATCTCAATGTCCGGGTATTGTTCTATCACATCAAGGGCACCGGTTATATCCAGGCCCGGGGCCCGGGGCCCCTTCAGAATGTCCTCACCCAGCACGAAGGTGGATTCTTTATATCTGTCCAGATTTGCAAGCACCGGGCAGAGTGAATTGGTCTCGTGCTGAAATTTAAAAAGCAAAACCTTTCTGACCACCAAAGCGCCTCCCCAATCTATCGTTTACGGGTCAACCCGTTTTGTTCTCGAAGTTATGTTTTTTAAATCCGTGGTTTATAAATGTATCATGTCATTTTGAACAGTCAATGGGGACAGGCCCCATTGACTGTTCTTTTTTGAAGGAGACTAGAAATTTGCGAAGAAAACGTATTTTGAATGATTACTTCCAGTTCCAGTCGTAGACATGGAAGAAGGAAACGCCCCACTCGACTTCCAGCTCGGGCACAGCAACGTAGCTGTTGTGGCGGTGGAACATGGAGTAGTAGTAAGCATCGTCCTTAACGGCAGTCCAGAATTCCTTCCACAGCTCGTTACGCTTGACGGGATCGGGCTCAGAGCTGGCAGCAGCACCGAGTTCCTGAGTCTTGCTCTCGGGCAGGCCCCACTCTTCCTGCGTGTGGGTGGGATCGGAACCGTCGAAGCGCTTAATATAACGGTCATAGAAGTCCTGGCTGTCGACCTTGACGTTCTCGCCAAAGATGAGGAGGTCCATATGATCGGGATCGGTACGACGGTACCAGAGATCCTGAACGTTAGCCTGCTCATAGGTGTACACTTCAAAGACCATGCCGGCCTGACGCAGCATTTCCTGAACAACGGGAGCGTCGGTGGCGTAGGGCTCGGTGGTGATGGTGATGATGTTGCCCATGGGGATACCGGCGTCGATTTCAGCCTCGGTGTAACCGGCCTCCAGAAGGAGCTCTCTGGACTTTTCGGGGTTGTAGTTGTAGTAGTCGTCGAAGGAGACACCACCACCGACCATGCCTTCTTCAGCCCAGTTCTTGGAGACGATGCCATAGCCGTTTACGGCAGCGTTCATGACGGCCTCATTGTCGATGGCATAGAGAATGGCCTGACGGACGCGGACATCAGGGATGCTGTGGTTGCTGAGGCCGATCCAGTTGCTATGCACGGAGGGGATCATCAGGATCTGGTACTTGCCGGTAGCCTCAAACTCTTCCACGTTGGCGAAAGGAATGGCAACGATGTCGAACTGGCCACCCTCGAAGCCAACCAGACGGGTGGAGGAGTCGGTCAGGTAGGTCCACTTGATGCCGTCGATGGCGGCGCGGCCACGGTAGTAGTTGTCGTAAGCCATGGTGATGGAGACGCCGTCGGTGTCAACCTCGGTGTACATGTAGGGACCGGTGCCGATGGAGTACTCGGGGGTAAGGAAGGCCTGATCACCGGCAGCTTCCACGTTGGCCTTGCTGACGATCTTGCACTCACCCAGCTTCAGCAGGGGGATAACGGTGGTGCCGTTGGTATGAAGACGAACGGTGCCCTCATCCAGAGCCTCCCAGGACTCAAAAGCGTTGAGGTAGGACTTATACTTTGCAGAAGCAAGGATACGGTCAAAGGAGAAGACCACGTCTTCCGCGGTGACCTTGTCGCCGTTGTGGAAGGTGACGGCGGGGTTGATTTTGAAGTCGATGTAGCTGTCGTCCTCAGCGAACTCCCAGCTCTCGGCCACGCGGGGGTAAGCCTCGCCGGTCTTCTCATCGTACCAGATCAGGCCTTCATAGACCTGATAGGTCTGATACTGGCCCTCAAGCTGAGTAACTTCGTGGGGGTCAACATTCGTCAGGGCCACGCCGGTGGTCATGCTCAGCAGACGGCCCTCGTTGGGATTGCCGCTCTCGGTCTCGGCGGGAGCCTCGGCAGCGGGTGCCTGGGCTGCGGGAGCCTCGGCAGCGGGAGTCTCAGTACTGCTGCCGCCGCAGGCGACGAGAGCAAGAACCATGACGAGCGCAAGGATAAGTGAGATTGCCTTTTTCATCTGTATTCCTCCTTAATTAATATATTCAAACTGTTTCCAGTATGAACCGTGTAATAAGCGGGGATCAGCCCTTCTTCTCAAAACAGGCCACGTAGTGTCCGGGGGAAACTTCCTCAAAGGGCGGCTGCTCCCGGTGGCAGCGCTCCGTGGCATAGGGACAGCGTGCGGCGAAACGGCAGCCGGGCTTGGGGTTGACGGGGCTCGTGATCTCTCCCTTGATGACGTGGATTTTCTTGGTGCGCATGGAGAGGTCGGCCACGGGCAGGGCCTCCAGCAGAGCCTGGGTATAGGGGTGGATGGGATGGTCAAAGAGCTCGTCGGTTTCGCACCACTCAATGCACTGGCCCAGATACATAACCATGATCTGGTCGGAGATGTGCTTGACCACGGAAAGGTCGTGGGTAATGAACATATAGGCCAGCTTCTGCTGCTCCTGAATATCCATCAGCAGGTTCAGGATCTGGGCCTGAATGGATACGTCCAGAGCAGACACCGGCTCGTCGCAGACGACGAACTCGGGACCCAGAGAGAGCGCACGGGCCACGCCGATACGCTGGCGGCGGCCGCCGTCCAGCTCGTGGGGATAGACCCGACCGAAACGGTGGTCCAGACCCACCACGTCCATCAGGTGGTACACTTCCTCGCTGGCGGCCTTGGTACTGCGTACCTTTTTCGCCACGATCATGTACTCGGCGATCAGCTCCTCCACCGTCATACGGGGGTTGAGAGAGGAATAGGGATCCTGGAAGATGATCTGCATCTGGCTCCGCAGCTCCTTCATGCGGCTCTTGGAGGCATTGCAGATATTCTCGCCCTTGAACAGCACCTCGCCGCTGGTGGGCTTGAGAAGCTGCAGGATGGTACGGCCCAGCGTGGACTTGCCGCAGCCGGACTCGCCCACCACGCCGATGGTCTTGCCGGGGAACAGCTTCATGTTGATGCCGTCCACGGCGTGCAGCTGCGCATTCTTACCCACATCGAAGTATTTTTTCAGATCTCTGGTTTCAATAAGGGGAGTGCTGGCATTATTCACATGTTCCATATGGCTCCTCCTTACTCAAAGCGGTTGCACATGATTTTGTGCGTGCCTTCGGTATAGACGGCCGGGTGTTCCTTCCGGCAGCGCTCGGTAACATAGGGGCAGCGGTCTGCAAAGCGGCAGCCGGTCACCTGCACCGTGGGATCCGGCATAAGACCGGCAATGGGATGCAGACGGTCGGACTTTTCCTTGATGTTGGGGATGGCGCCGAAAAGACCCTCGGTGTAGGGATGGTGTTTCTCACCCTCAAAGAGGTCCTTGGCCGTGCCGAACTCAACGATCTCGCCGGCATACATCACGGCCACCTCGTCGCAGATGAGCGCCACAATGCCGAAGTCATGGGTGATCATGACCATGGAGGTGCCGCGCTGGTCGATCAGATCACGCATCAACATCAGCACCTGGGCCTGAATGGTCACGTCCAGAGCCGTGGTGGGTTCGTCGGCAATGAGCAGCTCCGGCTCACAGGCCAGGGCCATGGCGATGCACACGCGCTGCTTCATGCCGCCGGAGAACTGGTTGGGATAGTCATTCTTCCGCTCGGGGGGGATGTTCACCAGCTTGAGCATCTCCTCCACCCGTTCTTCGATCTGCGCCTTGCTCAGCTTTCCGCTGTTGTGGTAGACGATGGACTCGGCAATCTGCTCACCGACGGTCATAATGGGGTTGAGAGAACTCATGGGATCCTGGAAGATCATGGAGACCTTGTCGCCTCTCATCTGCTCCAGTTCCTTATTGCTCATGGCGTAGACGTCCTTGCCGTCCAGAAGCACCTGACCACTGGTCACTTTTGCCGTGCGATCCGGCAAAAGGTGGAGGATGGAGCGGGCGGTGGTGGTCTTGCCGGCCCCCGTCTCACCCACCAGCCCCAGGGTCTTGCCCCGCTTGACGGAAAGATCGATGCCGTTGATGGCGTATACGGTTTCCAGATCCGTTTTGTACATGACGCTCAGGTCATGGATCTCCAAAATATTCTGATTGTCCATGGTATTCCTCCTTCCTTGGGATCAGTCTCTCAGACGGGGGTCCAGCGCATCGCGCAGACCGTCGCCGATCAGGTTGATGGAAAGGGAGGCCAGGATAACCGCAAGGCCGGGGAAGACCATCATGTACACCTGCGTGCGGTAGAAGGCTCTGGCCATCGAAAGCATGGCGCCCCATTCGGGCGTAGGCTCCTGGAAGCCCAGACCGATAAAGCTCAGGGTGGCGCAGTTGAGGATCGTGCTGGCCACGCCCATGGTGGCGGATACAATGATCGGGCCCACCGCGTTGGGGATCAGATGCTTGGTAAGAATACGATAGGTGCTGGTGCCGCAGGCGTGGCAGGCTTCCACAAATTCGTTGTCCACCACGTTCAGCAGCGCCGTACGCACCATACGCGCCTTGGTCGGCACGCCGCTGATGGTCATGGCCACAAAGAGCGAGAATGTACTGGTTCCCATAGCCGCCACAATGGCCATGCAGAGCAGCAGCATGGGCACGGAGGTAAACACGTCCATAATACGCATCAGCACGGTGTCGATCACGCCGCGGAAGTATGCCGCCAGCGTGCCGATGAAAATCGCCACAACGGTGGAGGCCACGGTAACGATAAGCGCAATGCCCATGGAGTACTTGGTGCCGTGGACAACGCGGGCAAAGATATCACGGCCAAGATGGTCGGTGCCAAAGATGTGTTCCGCGCTGGGCGGCTGCTTCATGGCTCTGTAATCCTGCAGATGGACGTTTTCGGGCGGGGCAATCACGTTGCCGAAAAGGATGACCAGAAGAAACACGCTCAGAATGATCAGACCGAGGAGCGCCAGGCGGTTCTTGGCAAAGCGCTGCCAGATTTCCTTGTTCTTTCTCATCTGGGGAGACAGCGTTCTTTCCTTTTTCGTTTTGCTGTTTTTCATCTTCTCACCCCTTTGAATAGCGCGCACGGATCCGCGGGTCGATCTTGGCATGGAGCAGATCGACGCCCAGCATGACCAGACTGAAGATAATGGCGATCACAACAACCGTTCCGCAAACCGCCGGTACGTCTCTGGTTTTGATGGAGGCGGAGAGGAAGGTGCCGAGACCGGCCATGCCGTAAAGCTGCTCGGTAACCATGGCGCCGCCGACGAGGGCGCCGAAGCTGGTGCCCACGCTGGTGATAACCGGAAGCACGGCGTTGTTGAAAGCATGCTTCCAGATAACGCGGGACTTGGGCACACCCTTGGCTTTGGCGGTGTCCACATAGTCCTGACGGATGCAGTCCAGCATGGAGGAGCGGGTGTATCGCAGGGTGTGGGCCGCATAGGGAATGCCCAGCGTCAGGGCCGGCAGCACAAAATGATACGCGGTTTCATTGCCGAAGGCCGGGAACCAGCCCAGCTTCAGAGCAAACACAAAAATGCCCATCATACTCAGCCAGAACGATGGGGTGGCCGCCAGCAGCAGAGCAAAGAACGTAGCGCCCTTATCCAGAGCGGAGTACTGCTTAACGGCCGAGGCCACACCCACGATAACACCCAATATGGTGGCTACCAGCATGGCCGAAAAACTCAGGAACATTGACGGAAGTATCTTGTCGTCAATCACGTCCCACACCGGCTGCAGATAGGCGTAGGATATGCCCAGATCTCCCTTGCACATATTCACCACATAGAGGCAGTAGCGAATGAGAAATGGTTTATCCGCACCCAGCATTGCATTATAGGCTGCAATGTCTTCTGCCGATGCATCTGTGCCCAAAATAACGGCGCCGGGGTTGGACGGGGTCAGGTTCAGGATAAAGAAAATCAGAAAGACCACGCCCAGAAGCACAGGGATCATCATGAGCAAACGTTTAGCGATGTACTTACCCAAGTCCTCACATCCTCCTTAACTTTAATTTTTTTGCAGATGGAACAGTTAAAAACACCGTAGTGTTTTGCGCGCTGACAAGGTCACCGTCTCAGATTTTCAAGAATGGCGGTAGTTCCCTGACCCCCGCCGCAGCAGGAGGAAACGGAAGCATACCTGCCGCCGGTCTTTTCCAGCTGCCTCATGGCAAAGATGGCAATGCGCGCTCCCGAGGCTGCGTTGGGATGGCCGAGGGCAATGGCGCCGCCGTTGGGATTCCACCTGGACTGGTCGATTTTCTCGCCGGTGGCAGCCTCTATGTCCTTGATCACAGCAAGCTGCTGAGCAGCGAAGGCCTCGTTGCTTTCAAACACGTCGAAGTCTTTCATCTTCAGCCCCAGCTGCTTTGCCGCTTTCAGATGGGAGTAAGAGGCGGCCACTCCCATGTAGTCTTCCTGTATTCCCGCATGAGCGCAGCCAATCCATCTGGCATAGGGCTCATAGCCAAACTCTCTGGCCTTTTCGGCCGTCATCACCAGCAGGAAGGCCGCCCCGTCGTTGGTGCCCGAGGCATTGGCTGCCGTGGTGACGCCGCCAGGAAAAATGGGCTTCATGGCCGCAATTTTCTCCAGCGTAACATCGGGCCGGGGATGCTCATCTTTGTCCACCACAAAGCCGGGTGTACTCTCCGTGGCCGGAACCTCCACCGGAATGATCTCCGGACCAATGAGACCGCTCCGGTACGCCGCCTGAATTCTTTGCTGGGAACGGATGGAGAACTCATCGCAGGCCTCCCGGGTAACACCCCATCTGGCGGCCATCTTGTCCGAATTCTGAATCATGGACGTGGCACGCTCGGAATTGGGTGTAAGAGTGCGTTTCATGGCAACGGGGGCCGCACCGCGGTAAGGCGTAAAGTCCGTGGAAAACACCCCCGGCACGTTGCTGTGCGACTCCACGCCGCCCACAACGGCCACATCGGAAATACCCATTTTAATTCGCCAGGCCGCGTGGTTCAGCGCGGTAATGGCAGAGCCGCACTGCATCTCCACCAGCATGGACGAAACATCAAAGGGCAGGCCGCCCAGCTGAGAAATGTAGCTGGCGGTGGACTGGGACACCGTGTCGTCTATGCACATACCGGCGACCAGAGAGTCCACCTTTCCGCGCTGCTCAATACCCGTACGCTCCAGCAGCGCCTTCACACACAGACCGCCCAGTTCGGCTGCCGAAAAACTTTTCAGCCCGCCGCCCCGCTTGCCAAAGGCGGTTCTGCAGCCGTCAACGATTACAACTTCTCGTTCTTTCATAGCATTTCCCCCCTCAACGCCTCAGATTTTCTACGATGGTGCTGGCACCGTGACCACCGCCGCCGCAGGAGGAAAGAATGCCGTATCTTCCGCCGCTCTTTTCCAGCTCTTTCAGAGCGGCCATGGCAAGACGGGCCCCGGAGGCGCCGTCGGGATGGCCGAAAGCAATGGCGCCTCCGTTGGGGTTCCACGCGGATGGATCGACGGCTGCGCCGCTCTGCTTTTCCAGCTCCCGGATCACCGCCAGATTCTGCGCCGCGGAAACTTCATTGCATTCCCACACATCCATGTCCTCCACCGCCAGATCGGCAAGTTTCAGAGCTTTCAGACTGGAGTAAACGGGGCTGATCCCCATGTACCGGGGCTCAACGCCGGCGTCCGCGCCCATGACCCAGCGGGCATAGGGTACAAAGCCCAGTTCCCGGGCCTTTTCGGCCGTCATCATCAGAACGAAGCCGGCACCGTCATGGAAGCCGGCGGCGTTGCCCGCCGTGGTGACACCGCCATCCGTCAGGGGCTTCAGCGCCCCCAGCACCCCCGGCGCGGCAAAGGCTTTGGCGGGAGGATCCGCCGCAACAACCACGTCGGGCGTCTTGCGTCCGCCGGGCACCGTAACCGGCACGATCTCATCGCCTACAAGGCCTCTTTCAGCAGCCGCCTCCCGGCGCTGATGGGAGCGCAGGGCAAACTCATCGCACTGGCTGCGGGAAATGCCCCAGGTTTGCGCCATAAGATCCGATGCCTCCGGCAGGGAAAGATTCTGTTCGGCAAAGGGAGAATGGCGCATCTCCAGCCAGGCAGGGGCAAGTCCCTTATAGGGATCGGTGGTGGTAGACATGAACACCGGACGGGTGCTGTGCGATTCCATGCCGCCCGCAATCACCACATCGGCATAGCCCAAAGCAATCTGAAACGCTGCATGGTTGATGGAGGCAATGGCGGAAGCGCTCTGCATCTCCACCTGATGCGCCTGGGTTTCCACCGGCAGTCCCGCCAGAACCGTGAGATAGCGGATGGGGGCATACGTCTCTTTGCTGTGGAAGGCGCTGCCGCCAAACACAGCATCCACGGCGCGCTCTCCCCCCCGTTCCAGAATGCCGCTCTTTTGGAGCAGCCCCTTCAGGCAGGCAGCCCCCAGCTCGGCACCGGAAAACGTTTTCAGTGCCCCACCCCGCTCACAGAAAGCGGTGCGGGCAAAATCCACAAATACAACTTCTCGCATGACACTCAGATACGCTCCACAGTGCCTTCCCAGGTGTCCACCTTTCTCTTATGGGACTCCTCGTCGTACCAGTGCTTGGTCACGGTCTTGGCGCGGGTATAGAAGCGCACGCCGTCGATGCCCAGCACATGCTGGTCGCCGTAGAAGGAGTCCTTGTTGCCGGAGAAGGGGAAGTAGGCAGAGGGCACGGGGATGCCAACGTTAATGCCAACCATGCCGCCGTCGGTGAGCATCTCAAACTGACGGGCATAGTAACCGCTCTGGGTGAAAATAACCGAGCCGTTTGCAAAGGGGTTGGCGTTCATGAGAGTAATGCCCTCCTTGAAGTCCTTAACGCGCTTGATCACCGTAACGGGACCAAAGATCTCTCTCGTGCCCACCGTCATCTCATCGGTGACATGGTCCAGAATGGTGGGCCCGACAAAATAGCCGTTCTCAAAGCCGGGGACAACGATGTCGCGGCCATCCAGCACCAATTCGGCGCCCTCGTCCACACCCTTCTGAATCCAGTTGCAGACGGCCTCCTTGTGCTTGGCATTGACCACGGGGCCCAGCTTCGTTTCGGGATCGTAGGCGCAGCCAACCTTCAGGGCCATGGCCTTTTCCTTCAGCAGGGCCACAAAGCGGTCAGCAATGGACTCCTGCACCACAATGACGGGCAGAGCCATGCAGCGCATACCGGCGCAGCCGTAGGTGGAGTTGATGATGGCATTCACGGAGCTTTCCAGATCGCAGTCCTCCAGAACCAGCGCATGGTTCTTGGCCTCGCACTGGGCCTGTACCCGCTTGCCGTGAGCCGCCGCAACGGAGTAAATGTGCTTGCCGATATCGGTGGAACCGACAAAGGTAACCGCCTTGACACGGGGGTCGGTCAGGAACAGCTCAGACTCCACACGGGAGCAGGTTACCAGGTTGACCACACCCTTGGGGAAGCCGCCCTCCTCATAGAACAGCTCCATAATGCGCATGGAGGTCAGCGGCGTATAGGACGCGGCCTTCAGCACCACGGTGTTGCCGGTGGCAATGGCCAGGGGAACCATCCAGCCCCAGGGGATCATGGCGGGGAAGTTGAAGGGAACGATGCCGGCCACCACGCCCAGAGGCACACGATAGGAGGCGGTATCAAAGCCGGTGGTAACCTGCAGGGAGGCTGCCCCCTGGGAAATAAAGGGCGTGGCACAGGCCAGTTCCGTGGGCTCGATGGCTTTCAGAATATCGCCGCGGGCCTCCGCCAGGTTTTTGCCCAGCTCCTTGGCGCAGAGCACGGTCAGCTCATCCAGGTGCTCCACCAGAATGTTGCGCCACTTGAACATCATTTGAGAGCGCTTGCTCAGAGAGGTCATAGACCACTCAGGGAAGGCCGCATGGGCCGCCGCAATCGCCGCTTCCACCTCGTCAGCCGTGCAGCAGGGGACTTCCGCAATCACCTCACCGGTGGACGAATCGGTAACTTCCATCCATTTGCTGGTCTTGGACTCCAGCCACTCGCCACCAACGCAATACTTCATTCTCTTGACAGCCATGATATAGCCCTCCTTATATCAAACAAACTCCTTGAATGCTTTTATCTCAGCCTTGGCGGCTTTGACCAGCGTGCCCACATCGGACAGCATGTAAACAATGCCGTAACCACGGTCATAGAGCTTTTTGGCCCCAGCCGCATCGGCGGCAACCGTCCCCAGAAACTTTCCGGAACCGATAACCGTGTCCTCGATTACCTTGATGGCCGCCTGCACCTCGGGATGGGCCGGATTGGCCAGATGGCCCATGGAGGTGGCAAGATCCATGGGGCCGATGAAAATGCCGTCGACCCCTTCCACGCTCGCGATCTCTTTGATGTTCTCCACGCCCAGCGGCGTTTCGATGGCCACAATCACCATCACGTCGCGGTTGGCCCGGGGGAAATAGTCCTCCTTGGCCATGCCGTAATTCACGGCCCGGTGACTGCCCGCAATGCCCCGCACACCCATGGTGGGATACTTGCAGTACTTTACCGCCAGCTCCGCTTCCTCCTTCGTCTGCACGTAGGGAACATGGATGGCATAGGCGCCGGTGTCCAGCACCTGCTTGCACCAGACGATATCGTTCCAGGGAATGCGGACAAAGGGAACGCAGTCCGTACCCTTTGTGGCCTGAATGAGGGAAATCAGCTGCGGCAGCGTAATGTGCGCGTGCTCCATGTCAATTACCTGCACATCAAAGCCGGCTTCCGCAATGATTTCCGCGCTGAGATTGCTGCCCAGCTGGTTCCACGCGGCGCTGACCTTGCCACCGTTTCTCAGTTTGTCCAGCACCGTGGTGTCGAAGAAGTTTCTGCTCATGTTCTCTGCTCCCCCATTTACTCCAAATGTGCAATGCCGATTTTGTCCGCAAAGGCATTGAGTTCCTTCAGCACCGCAGCGGACACCGGGATGCCGTTTTTACGGCGCTCCTGTGTGTTCTTCCACTCCAGCTCGCCCGGCAGCAGAATTTCCGGCACGTCCTTCTTTCTGGCAACGCTCTTGAAATCGGAGGCGTACTGCGCGATGTAGTTATCCAGATCCTCACGGTTCATGTAGAAGTCCGGATTCATAAAGAAGAAAAGATGCGTTATGTGCTGCTCTCTGTCGGTTACCGTATTGGCACAGATGGAGCGGGAATAGCGGCCTCCGCCCAGAGTGCCGAGAATGATGTCGATCATAGCGGCAAGGCCCGCGCCCTTGTGACCGCCAACCGGCATCAGCAGGCCGTTAATGGCTTCCTGAGGATCGTTGGTGGGATTGCCTTCCTTGTCCATGGCCCAGCCATCGGGCAGCTGCCAACCCTCTCTGGCATAGGAGAAAATCTTCTGCCGGGCCGCCACCGTGTTGGCCACGTCCAGCACGATGGGTTTTTCTTTATAGGGGAAGCCCACTGCATAAGGATTGTTCCCGATGAACGGTTCCAGACCACCCCAGGGGGCAATCAAAGGCATAACGGTGGTGGTAACCAGAGAAATATAACCCTTCTCCGCGGCCAGCGAAGCGTAATAGCCAACCGCGCCGTTGTGGCAGGATTCCTTGACCAGCGCCAGACCCAGACCGTACTGATCCGCCTTGGCCATGGCCTTTTCCATGGCAAACATGGACGTCATCTGTCCGGTATGGTTGCCGCCGTCGATGATGCAGCCGGCGCCGCGATCTTCAACGACAGCAATGTCTCTATGGGCGATGGAGTTGTAACGCTGCACATAGGAGGGCAGCATATTGATGCCATGGGTATCCATTCCCCGCAGGTTGGTATCCAGCAGAACCTTTATAACGGTTCCGGTTTCTTCCTGAGACATGGGTGTCGTTTCGAGGGCGCTCCGCCCCCAGGCTTCCAACTTTTCATAAGAAAAGCAAGTCATACCCGCTTGATTCATAAGAAGCTTCCTTTCAGTTGAACTTAATTTCAAAAGCCAGAATTGATGATAAAACGACGGAAACAAACTTGAAATCCCTTTGTGTTTTTATTATAATGGCCCTATACTTCCATTTCAAGTTAAGCATTTTGATGCAACATTTAAGAAAAACTTAAACTTAAAAGGAGCCCCCATGGACTTTCGCCAGCTTGAATATGTCATTACCATCGCCCGGGAAGGCACTATATCCGCTGCAGCCGAGGTGCTTTATCTGACTCCCAGCGCCTTGAGCCAGCACATCGCACGTCTGGAAGAGGAGCTCAGAACCCCCCTGTTCAAACGTTCAAAAGCCGGGTGGATCCCTACGCACGCGGGGCATATTTACCTGAATATGGCAAGGAATATACTGCAGCAGCAGGCTCAGGCCTATCGGCAGATCGATGACATTGCCGACAGCAAAATCGGCAATTTTACCGTCGGCGTAACCCCGGGCCAGGGCACCCGTTTGTTTTCTGAGATTTATCCCATCTTCAAAGAGGAGTTTCCCGGCTTTCATGTGGGTCTGAAGGAAGGATCCGTTTCGGAGATTACCGGCTTCATCTCCTCCAGAAATGTTGACATCGGTTTTCTGACCAGCGAGCTGCAGGTTCCCGGCATTATAAGCGAGCCGCAGATAAGAGAGGACATCCTTTTAGCCGTGCCCAGCAGTCACCCCTTGGCGCAGTTGGCCGATGAGGTACCGCCGGGAACGTATGCCAGCATTGATTTGAAACTGCTGGAAAACGAGGAGTTTCTCCTGGCCGGCAAGGGCACAACTCTTAGAATGCTGGAGGACCGGGCCTTTTTTCAGGCCGGTTTTTCTCCGAAGGTCGCCTTTGAAACCACCAGCCTGACCACGCTGAACATGCTGGCCCAGATTGGCTACGGCATCGCTTTCGTGCCCCGCTCTTACGTAGACTTGTCCGGCAGCGCCGTATACTTCCTCACCAATCCGCCCGCTTTCTGGGATCGTGTGGTCTGCTATCGTAAAGACCATTACTTTACAAAAGCCGAGGAGTATATGATTTCCCTGGCCAATAACTTCTATCGGAACCTCTTCGAAGACGAAGGACGCCCGCCGAAGTAACGCCGGCGTCCCGCTGCCGCAGACAATAAAAAAACGCTGCAAACCTGAAAACAGGTCTGCAGCGTTGTGTATGGCACCCCCGGCGCGACTCGAACGCAGCAGGCATTGCCTGCTGCGCCCCGCACTGCGTGCGGGTATTTCATGTCCCCACTCGCTCGCCGCTTACGCGGCAACCGCTCGGGGATGACTCGTGCGTTCGAGTCCTCGCCGACAAAAAACAAAACCCACAGTGACATGACTGTGTCACTGTGGGTTCTGGCACCCCCGGCGCGACTCGAACGCACTACATTCCGCTTAGGAGGCGGACCCTCTGTCCTGGTGAGGTACGGGGGCATAGCTTTGGTATTTTACCCCATGGCATCATGCTTGTCAAGGAGGAAACATGGTTCTCGTTTTCATTATCCCGGCGGTCTTCTTTCTGACCCTCGCCGCCGTATTTTGCAAGGTTTTCTACTCCCCCCATGCCGGCCAGAACAATCCGGAAGTCGCACTCCGGGCCGTGGATTACTCCCCCCACGCCCCCAGGGTCCGCGAAGCGTTTCGGGAGCTGGAAGCGACCCCTTATGAGCGCGTATATATCCGCAGCCGCGACGGCCTTCGCCTCACCGCCCGCTACTACCACACTGCGGATGGTGCCCCGCTGGCCATACAGGTCCACGGCTACCGCAGCCATGTACTCCGGGATTTCTCCGGTGACTGCCTTCCCTGCCAGAAGCGCGGCTTCAACGTTCTGCTCATCGAGCAGCGTGCCCACGGGGAGAGCGAAGGCCACTGCATCTGCTTCGGCATCCGGGAAAAGTACGATGTCATCGACTGGGCAAACTACGCCGCCGCTCGTTTTCCGGGTGTGAAGATCCTGCTCTCCGGCCTTTCCATGGGGGCCTCCACCGTACTTATGGCCGCCGCGGAGGAAGAACTACCCGCAAACGTCCGGGGCATCAGCTTCGACTGTGGCTACAGCTCTGTAAAGGCCATTATCTGCCACCAGATCCAAAAGATGGGGCTCCCGGTAAAGCCCGCGTATTTCCTGACCCGCCTCAGTGCCCGGCTCTTTGGTGGCTTTGACCCCAACGATGGCGATGTACTGGCCGCCGCAAAAAACTGCCGCGTCCCCGCGCTTTTCATCCACGGGGAAGCCGACGACTTTGTACCCTGGGCCATGGGCAGGGCCCTTTATGAGGCCTGTCCCACCGCCTATGCCTTCATCAGCGTCCCCGGTGCCAGCCACGGTCTGGCCTATATGGAAGACACGCCCCGCTGTGTCAATGCTCTTGAGAGCTTCGCCGACTTTATTCTGCAAGAGACAGAGACGCACTCCTGAGTGCCGCAACCAGCGAAAACTTTCGCACACTGCCATCCCGAAAAGAAATGGTCAGCAGTTCCCCCTGTCTGGCTGCGACCTCCCCAAGGCCATACTGTTTATGCCGCACGGCCACGCCGGGCTGGAAGACATCCGCCGCGTTTCGCCCCGCTTCCTCCGCCGCCTTTTTGGGCAGCCAGGGAGCCCTGAGGGCGGACGCGGCTTTTTTCGGCGCGGCAAACACCGCATCGGCGAAACCGGAACGCCGCCCCTCCCGAAGGAAGCGGAAAACCGCCAACTCGTTCTTTGCCCGGGTCATGGCTACATAAAAGAGCCGCCGCTCCTCCTCCAGAAGCTTCTCTGCCTCACGCTCGGAGACCTTGTGTCCTGCGGTCTTGGGCAGCAGTCCATCCATCACGTCCATGAGAAAGACCCGCTCATACTCAAGGCCCTTGCTGGAATGGATGGTAGAGAGAATGAAGGGGCTGTCGGCATTGCCGCCCTCCCGGAGCTGTTCGTCCAGCTCATCCAGCCGCCGAAGGAGCCGTTCCAGGCTTTCCTCCCGCTCACCGAGACTTTTGAGAATGTGGAGCTTGTTCTCATCCATCCCCCGTTCCCGGACATAGTCGGCATAGCCCAGCTCATCGGCGATCCGGGCAATGGCCCGGTCGCCCCGGTCCTTCAGCAGTTGGGGGAGCGCCGCCTGTATGCTCATACAGCGCTGCCGGGTCCACGGCGAAACGCCGCTTTCCACGGCCACCCGCTCCAGCAGGGGCAGCGCACCGCTTCTCCCGGCGGCTGCCTCCACAGCGGCTCTGGGGATGCCCGCGCTGAACTTATAATAAACCGGCAGGAACTTCTCCACACTGCTGCTGTCCCGGGCAAAGTCAAAGATATCCCGGATGTCCCGGACGATACGGTGGCTGAAAAAACGGCTGTCCAACTGTCTCGCCCGGTAGGGGATGCCCTGACGCAGCAGCATATCCAGCAGGGGCAGCGCACTGTCGTTGTCCCGGTACAGCACCGCCGTCTCCTCCCGGCAGGCCTTGGCCAGCTTCAAAAGATAGGCGTACTGTTCCTGCCTGGTACGCACCATGATGGGCCGCACAGAGCCCTCCAGCGTCCGCACCGCTTCCATGTGCTTATCCCGACGCCCCCGGTTTCCTTCAATAAAACGCTGCGCTGCCGCTGTAATCGCCACGGCACAGCGGTAGTTCTTTTCCATCAGCAGCACCCGCCCCCCGGGATAGCGCTGCTCAAAGGTCAAAAGCGCCTCCGGACAGGCCGCCCGAAAGCCGTAGATGCTCTGATCCTCGTCCCCCACCATAAAGAGGTTGCCGTCCTCTCCCGCCAGCAGTTCAAAGAGTTCGTGCTGGATGCGGGAGCTGTCCTGCGCCTCATCCACGCAGATGTAACGCCAGCGGGCCCTCAGCTGCTGCAGCAGCTCCGGACATTGCCGCAGGATCTGCAGGGCATAGACCAGCTGGTCGTCGTAGTCCATCCGTTCCAGCGCCCGCAGCCGTCGCTGATACTCCCGGTAGATTTCTCCAAACTTCGGCGGGGACTCCATGGCGTCGATCTCCGCCGTACTGAGCATGCTGTTTTTGGCATAGGTGATGGCCGTGCGGACGCTCTGAATTTCGCTCTCGCCGGGAATTTCCTGCAGGACACTGCGGAAAATCTCTCCCACCAGCGTGTTGAGATTCCGCTCCTCTCCCATGAGTTCAAAGGCCTTGCGTCCGTACTCGCGCTCATAGAGCCGGATAACCCGGGCACAAACGCCGTTGATGGTGCGAAACTCCAGTCCCTCCGCCATCGCCTCACCAAAAAGCCCGGTAAAGCGGCGGCGCATATCCGCCGCAGCCGCTACCGTATAGGTCATGGTGAGGATGCTCTCCGGCGCAATTCCCTGCGAGAGCATATAGCCCAGTCGGCTCACCAGCACGGTGGTCTTACCGCTGCCGGGTACGGCCAGCAGCAACACGCGCCCCTCTGTGGCCTGCACGGCCGCCGCCTGCTGCTCGTTGAGCCGGAGATCATATGTATTGATAAACTCTTCCAATGTCATTCTATACCCATCAGTTCCCCCAGCAGAAAACCGCTGGCGTAATACGTGGTTTCAAAGCGGATGTAGTCCAGTACATTTTTATCCCAGTAAAGGCGCAAACTGGCCGGAAAGTCCTCGTCCGCCTGCCAGAAGCTCAGCCGCAGATTGAGTCCGCCCTCAAAGACAGGAAACTCCCACCCCAGGTCTCCCTGAGCTGTCTCGCGCCCGCCAAAAGCAGCGCAGGCAGCCCGGGCACGGGTCAGATCCCCGGCAAACCAGCGCGTCGCCGCGGCGTTCATCCCGCCGCCGATGGTACTCGTCACAACAGCCTGCAGGTTTCCCACGGTGACATATTCCCCGGCAGGGCGGCAGCCCGGCTTCGACTCGCAGAGATAATCATACACCGTCAGCGTTTCGTTGAACCCGCCCTCGGCTCCGTCCCACAGGCGGCGCAGTATGCCCGTTCCACTCTCGGCCCGGTAAGGCCGCCCCAGAAAACTCACCAGGATACCTTTGTCATCCCGCCGCAAGCCCAGCCGCTCCGCGATCTCATTCTCGTCAAAGCTGAGATAAAGCGCCATGGCCTGCTGCCGGGCCAACTCATAATTGGAGCCTCTCGCCATGCCGATCCCTCCCTTTGTCGTAATTCTACCCATCCCGGCAGGGCTTGTCAATCTTTTGTTGCGCAGCACGGAGTTCCCCCGGCCCGGTGCAATTATTGGTTGCATTACTGGAAGTTTTTGGTTATAATGCTTTAAAAAGCAAAAGCGAGGATGTCACATGGAAATACGACAGCTCCGATACTTTCTTGCCGTCGCCAACGCCCGCAGCTTTCTGCAGGCTGCCGACTCCCTCTATGTCTCCCGGCAGGCCGTGAGCAAGGCCATCACCCAGCTGGAAGATGAACTGCAGGTTCCCCTTTTTGTCCGCACCCAGAACGGTGCCCTGATGACCCCGGCGGGTATCTATTTCTATCCCCGGGCCACGGCGCTGACCGCGGACTTTGATCGGCTGAAGGAGGACATGCTGGAGGTGGACCGCACCTACCGTTCCCGGCTTCGCTTCTATATGGCGTACGGCATCTACGATATGTATGCCCGGCAGCTCCATGAATACAGCATCAGCCACTGGAGCGAGATGGATCTGCAGCTCCACAGCTGTCAGGACGCCGACTGCGCCATGGTGCTGGCCGACCGTCGGGCCGATGCCGTTCTCTCCTTCTCTCCCATCCGGGACCAGTCTCTGGAAAGTGTCCCTATTCTGGAAACGCCGGTCCGCATTCTTCTCCACCCCGACCACCCCCTCTGCCATCGGGAAGAGCTGCACATCGCCGAACTCAGCACCTATCCCGCCCTTCTCTACACCGCCGGCCACGGCAGCTGTCCCTGGTGGCCCGGACCCAGGCTGCGCCACAACATCGGCTGCGATGACTTTTCCAGTCTTTTTTCCCTGCTGAAAGCCAACATGGGCTTTCTCCCCCTGCCCGAAGCCATGATCCCCGAATACGCCGACTTTGCTCTGGTCAAAAGCTGTCCGGAGCTGACGAACCCCTGCCGCATCTACTACTCTGCCCTGACCCCCGCCCACTACGACTCCCTCACCTACAACCTGCTGGGCGCCATGGAGCGGGATATCTTTGGTATTTGAAATTAAGGGAAGGATCTTTGATCTTTCCCTTGATTTTTCATCGGTACTGCGATAAGATACTGTGCCATGAAACGCTATTGTAAAGAAAAACTGAATGATGTTGCGTCCCTTCTAAGGCACGTTCTGGGCTACATGGGGCGGCGGCATGTGGCCACCATTGCCTCTTCCAGTGCCTTCTGGATCTTCCTCTCGCTGGTGCCCATGACGATTCTCGTCATTGCCCTGCTGCCCTACACGGGAATCCGGGAAGATGAGCTGCTTTCCGCCCTGACGGGTTTTGTGCCGGGAAGCTTCCGCGATCTGTTGGACAGCATTATTGCCGACGTATACCAAAGCAGCGCGGCGCTTCTCTCCCTGTCGCTGGTCACCACCCTCTATTCCTCGGGCATGGGCTTCTCGGCCCTGATCCGCGGTCTGGAGGACATCTATGAGCAGCCGCAGCGGGCCGGCTTTTTCCGTCGTCGGGCCCGGGCCGTACTGTATATGCTGGTCTTTATCGTCACGCTGGCTCTGGCCTTTCTCTTTATGGGCTTTGGCCGCACGGTGCAGCATTTTCTGGAGTCCCACTTCCCCTTTGTCCACGGCTTTTTCGTCTTCCTGCCCAAGCTCCGCTTCGGCGCGGTGCAGGGTGTGCTGGTACTGATCTTCGCCAGTATCTACCGCTGGGCCCCGGGCCTGCCTCTGCGCTTTGTGCGCCAGCTGCCGGGAGCCGTATTCGCCGCGCTGGGCTGGTCCCTTTTTTCCTGGGGCTTCTCCCTCTGGATCAGCCTCACCAATGGCTACAGCACCTACGGCAGTCTCGCCACGGTGGCCGTGGTCATGGTCTGGCTTTACTACTGCATCACCATCCTCCTCTGGGGCGGCTGCATCAACAAGGCTCTGGAGCCGTTATGGAACTGAAAAATGCCGTCCGGCTTCTGCCGGACGGCATTTTTCTATGCTTTTACTTGAAATATCTGGCGGCGCTGCGGAAGAGGCCCATCTCATAGTTGCCGGGCACGTTCTTGTAGAGGTGCTCGCCAACACGCTCGCTGTGGCCCATCTTGCCAAAGACGCGGCCATCGGGAGAGGTGATACCCTCCACGGCCCAGCAGGAACCATTGGGGTTAAAGAGGATCTCGCCGGTGGGCTCGTCGGCGTCGTTGACGTACTGGGTGATGATCTGACCGTTGTCGGCAAGCTGCTGCAGCAGTTCGTCGCTGGCCACAAAGCGGCCCTCGCCGTGGGAGATGGCCACGGTGTAGACATCGCCCACCTCGGTCTCCATGAGCCACGGAGACTTGTTGGAGGCCACGCGGGTGCGCACCAGACGGGACTGGTGGCGGCCGATCTTGTTGTAGGTCAGCGTAGCGCAGCTCTCATCCATGTCGCGGATCTCGCCGTAGGGCACCAGACCCAGCTTGATGAGGGCCTGGAAGCCGTTGCAGATGCCGCCCATGAGGCCGTCGCGCACATGGAGCAGTTCATGGACGCCCTCACGGACCGCAGCGTTGCGGAAGAAGGCGGTGATGAATTTGCCGGAGCCGTCGGGCTCGTCGCCGCCGGAGAAGCCGCCGGGCAGGAAAACGATCTGGGCCTGCTTCAGTTTTCTGGCAAACTCGCTGACGCTCTCGGCCACGTCGGCACTGGTCAGGTTGCGGATGCTGAAGATCTCCGGCTCGATACCCGCCTTACGGAGGGCGCGGGCCGTATCATACTCGCAGTTGGTGCCGGGGAAAACAGGAATCAGCGCCTTGGGTACGGCGATGGAGCTGCGGGGTTTCACGCGGCTCTCGGTCTTGTAGCTGAGAGGGGCGTAGCGCTCATGCTCCACGTCGGTGCGGCTGGGGTAAACACTCTCCAGCTTGTCCTCGTAGAGCTTGAAGAGCTCGGCAAGGGCCACGGTCGCGCCGCCGAGAGTGATCTCCGCCTTCTCGGTGGTGTAGCCGAGGGTGACGCCCACGGTCTCATCGTCGCATTCCACCAGGAAGCTGCCGATGGCGGGGGCAAAGACGTCGTCGAGGGTAAGACCCTCGGCAAAGGTAAAGCCCAGATCGTTGCCCATGCACATCTTCAGCACGGCCTCGGCAGCGCCGAAGCGGCCGGGGGCATAGGCCGCGTACTTATCCATGGCATAGAGCTTGTCGCAGAGGGCCTTGAAGCTCTCGGCGGTGGGCAGACCGTCCTCACCGATCTCCGGCTTCAGC
>SVLG01000100.1 GCA_015068055.1 Oscillospiraceae bacterium
CAGGTCGTTGGCGAGATCGGAGTTGATGGTGGAGATCAGCAGCTCGTTGGAGAAGTTGCCGTCGGAGCCGAAGGGGAAGGTACGCAGCAGGAAGAAGCGCAGAGCATCCACGCCGTAGCGCTCGGAGAGGAGGTAGGGATCGATGATGGTGACGGTCTTGTTCTCCTTGGACTTGGAGATCTTGCCGCCGTCGATGACCAGCCAGCCGTGGCCGTAGACCTTCTTGGGCAGGGGTTCACCCATGCTCATGAGCATGGCGGGCCAGATGATGGAGTGGAAACGGACGATCTCCTTACCCACGATGTGGACATCGGCGGGCCAGTACCTGTTGAAATCGTCGTACTTATCGTTCTCATAGCCCAGAGCGGTGATGTAGTTGGAGAGGGCATCGATCCAGACGTAGACCACATGGCCTTCGTCAAAGTCCACGGGCACGCCCCACTTGAAGGTGGTGCGGCTGACGCAGAGGTCCTGCAGACCGCCTTCGCAGTCGATGAAGTTGTGGACCATCTCGTTGACGCGGCTGGCAGGCTCCAGGAACTCGCCGCCCAGCAGCAGCTCGCGGATCTTCTCCGCGTAGTTGGACAGACGGAAGAAGTAAGCCTCTTCCTCGGCGTACTTCACTTCGCGGCCGCAGTCGGGGCACTTGCCCTCCACCAGCTGGCTCTCGGTCCAGAAGGATTCGCAGGGGGTGCAGTACATGCCGGAATACTTGCCCTTGTAGATGTCACCCTTGTTGTACATCTTCTTGAAAATGCGCTGGATGCTGCTGACATGATAATCGTCGGTGGTGCGGATGAAGCGGTCGTTGGAGATGTTCATCAGCTTCCAGAGATCCTTGATGCCGCCTTCGCCCTCCACGATGCCGTCCACGAATTCCTGGGGGGTCTTGCCGGCGGCCTTGGCCTTGTCCTCAATCTTCTGGCCGTGCTCGTCGGTGCCGGTGAGGAACATGACGTCGTTGCCCAGGAGACGCTTATAGCGGGCAATGGCGTCGGTGGCCACGGTGCAGTAAGCATGGCCGATGTGGAGCTTGTCGGAGGGATAGTAGATGGGTGTGGTAATGTAGTAAGACTTCTTTTCCATGGTCTTTTCTCCTTCACTCTATCGCTAAAAAGTTATTAAACAGGGGGGGTGGTTACAGCCTGCGCCAGTATATCCTCGGTGTGGTAGTGGTACTCACTGAAGAACCACTTGTAGTCGTTGCCTTCGCCCTTGAGGATGGTGCCGTCGGGGCTGAGGACATGGCACCAGATGGTGGCCCGAGCGCCGGTGGCCACGGGGTTGCCGTCGGCACCCACCAGCGTGGCATCGCCGTAAACGGGCATGGCACCGGAGAAGTTGATCTTCACATAGGAGCCGTCCACATTGGTACCCCAGACCTGGATGGTCACATAGCGGTTATCGTCGGTGACGAAGCACTTGAGGCGGATGGGATAGTCCCGGGAGTTGGAGAAGGCAAACTCCGGGCCGCCCCAGCTGACCGTGGCATCCATGCCGGCGGTGAGATAGCCCACGGGGAAGTAGTGGCAGCTGCGCTTGTCGATCTGCAGGTCGGCCAGCAGCGCCGAGACAAAGAGGGTGGACGATACCTGACAGATGCCGCCGCCGTACTCGTCGCGGACTTCGCCGTCGGCATAGGCGGGAGCGGGGAGCCAGCCGTTTTCCGGCGTGCGCTCGCCCAGACAGGTGTTGTAGTCAAAGCTCTCGCCGGGCTGGAGGATGACGGTGTTCAAAAGCTCGCAGGCTTTGGCCACGTTTGCAATACGGTTGGCGCTGGAGCCGGAGAGGGAGGTGGTCTTTTCACCCAGCAGGTCCCGGTAGAGCATATTGTTGACCTCTTCCTCGCTCATTTCGGGCTCCGTGATCTGCAGGGGAATGGCCACGGTCTCGCCGTAGGCGGCCTCGGCCCAGATCTTCTTCGCTTCAGGCAGATCAAAGGTCACGCCCACCTGACTGGGGGTACCGCCGCCGGTGGCGGGGTCGTAGGTGGAGGAAATGGCCTCGCAGCTCAGCTCGGCGTGGAGGGCATCCAGATCCATTTCCTCGTCGGTGTGCATATCCACCTCATAGACGATGGGGGTGCGGTCGGCGCTGAGGATGGCCTCGGAGAGCACCTGTACGATGGTGTCCTCATCGATATACAGGGCATGGGCACCCTTGACGATGTTGACGCTGTACTGGCCTACGCGCATTTCGCTTTTCAAAAGCTCCTCGTTCACCCCGGCGGCCACTTCGCTTACCATGGCGCGCAGGGCACTCTCATCCAGACTGCGGGTACTGCCCAGATCCAGCTCCGGCGTTTCGCCCAGATAGCGGCAGCGGACATAGGTGACGAGATTTTCAAAGAGGCTGCCTTCGCGGCCATAGAGCCAGGCGGTCTCCGCCGCCTCCACGGAGGAGAGGGTCAGTCCCGCATCCTCGGCGGTGACGGTGATGCTGTGGTCCATGGGCAGCTCCACGGTGACGGAAAAGTCCTTGTAATAAGCGCTCTCCCGCTCGCTGAGCACCCGTTTGGCCTGTTCCCGGCCCATGTAGCTGAGATCCACGCCGTCGGCGCTGATGCCGGGGTAGATGGTCTCAATGCGCTGCACGGCATAGGCCGCAGCCACCGTGCCGCCGGCCAGCAGGGCAGCCAGACACAGCAGCACCGCCAGCGCGATGAGTACGCCCTGGTTCTTTTTCTTCTTTTTCTTTTTGGGAGGAGCCTTTCTGCCGGGCTTTTTGGCAGGAGGGGCCTTTTTGGGCCGCGGCGCAGGGGCGGGCTCGGCTGCGGGAGGGGCCTCCTCGTAAGCCGGCGCTTCCTCGTAGACGGGCTCCTCTTCGTAAGCGGGAGCTTCCTCCCGGCCGAGACCCAGCTCGGCAAAGAGGGCGTCTTCCTCCGCCTGTGTCAGACCCCGGACCTCCCCGTTTTCGGGCAGGGGGGCGCTTCTTTTCTTTTTGTCGTTCTGCTTTTTAATGGCTCTTTCCGCCTTTCTGTCTCGCTCAGTTCATGTACGGTTCGGAGGAATTGGGCAGGGGGATCTGCTCGCCCAGCTGCTCAAAGGCCTCCTTGATCCAGGGGTTGGCGCTGAATTTTTCCTTGGTCTGGGCCTCCAGCAATATGCCGATGAGGACGTTGGACACAAGGAAGCCGCTGGCCGTGAAGCGCCAGCGATCCCGGTCGGTCTCGCCCCGGCGGTGAGGGACCCGGACGGCCCAGCCGTTGCGCCTGAATTCCTCCAGCACCTGCTCCAGGGGTTCAAAGTTGCAGCGGTAAACGTTGGTGTAGTCCCGGCGGCAGATGCCCATGGTGGTACGCATACCGAACATGATGTATTCTGCGGCCTGGTCCAGCTGGCCGATTTTCTCGCTCTCGTCAATGACGCTCTTGTCGCCCAGCACGCCGGAGATGAAGCCCCGGACATGGCGCATATAGGAATAGCGCAGCCCCGCCACATAGGAGTGGGCCCCGGCGCCGAAGGAAACATATTCCTGCAGCCGCCAGTACTTGAGATTGTGCCGGCTCTCGTAGCCGGGCCGGGCAAAGTTGGAGATCTCATACTGCCGGTAGCCGTGGCGCTCCAGAAAGTCCACGGTGAAGAGATACATATCCGCCTGCTCATCGTCGATGGGGATCAGGGGAGAGTCGATGTACTGGCGGTACATGGGCGTACCCTCCTCCAGGCGCAGCCCGTAGCAGGAGAGGTGGGTGGGCTTGAGGGCAATGGCCTTGGCCAGCGTCCGGGCCCAGTCCTCCTTGGTTTGGCTGGGGAGGCCGTAGATGAGATCGAGGCTGATGTTGCGAAAGCCTGCTTTTCTCGCCCGGTGCACGGCCATCTCCACCTGCCGCCAGCTGTGGCGGCGGCCGATGAGACGGAGGATCTCGTCGTTGGCGCTCTGGGCGCCGATGGAGATGCGGTTGACGCCCTCGCGCTTCATGTTCCGGAGATCCCGTCGCTTCACGCTGTCGGGGTTGCACTCCACGGTGACCTCGCTGCGCTTCAAGAGCCGGTCG
>SVLG01000101.1 GCA_015068055.1 Oscillospiraceae bacterium
CCTGATGGCCTCCTCAGTGACACGGAAGGCACGTCCCTGCAGATCGAGACAGGGAGAGGGATCGTCAGCTTCCACCACTTCGGTCTCAATGTTATACTTCGCAGCCAGCTCCGTCAGCACGCGGATGCTCTCCTGCGCCTTTTGGTGCGGAATGAAGCGGAGGTTGGCGGTGACCCATGCCTCCTGCGGGATGACGTTATAGCCGTCGGAGCCGCGCTGCATGGTAAAGGCCACGGTGGTCTGCAGCATGGCAGCGCCCTGAGGCGAGATCATGGGCATGACCTTCTTCAGAATGGGCTTAAAGAGCCAGAGGTTGCCCAGCACCAGATGCAGCGGGAAGGAGGCATAGGGCGCCAGCCGGGAGAACATGGCCTCCACCTCGGGGGAAAATTTCACGGTCATGGGATTGTGCTTTTCCACATGGGCAATGAACTTGGCCAACCGGGCCACGGGCGTATTCTTCGCCGGGGCACTGGCATGACCGCCGGCAGAGCGGGCGGTGAATTTCAGGTTGCCGGTGCCCTTCTCATAAACGCCCACCATGGCATAATAGCCGGGAACACCGCCGATGGGCTCGGCAATGATGCCGCCGCCCTCGTCGCAGATCATGACGAGACGCACTCCGTGTTCCTTCAGCCATGCCGCGATCTTGGGTGCGCCGTCGCCGCCGATTTCCTCGGTACAGCTCGAGCAGAGGTAGACATCCGTGGCGGGAACATAGCCTTCGGTCATGAGATCCTCCGCCGCCTGATAGAAGG
Organism: Oscillospiraceae bacterium; assembly: GCA_015068055.1. The sequence goes on from SVLG01000101.1 coordinate 759, forward strand.
CCATGACGCTGGCCTTGGTATCGCCGCTGCCGCGGCCCCAGACCTTGCCCTCGCTGATCTCACCGCCAAAGGGCTCGTGGCTCCAGCCGGGACCGGCAGGCACCACGTCCATGTGGCTCATGAGCATAATGGGGTTTTCGCTGCTCTCGCCCTTCCAGCGCAGGAGCAGGTTGCCGTCGATATCAAAGACCTCGCAGGTCTCAAATACTTTGGGGTAAAGCTCCCGCAGCACCTCATGGAAGCGGCGGAACTTCTCCGGCTCTGCCACGCCCCGGTAAGAGGTGGTTTCGCACTGCACCATGCGGCTGAGCTTTTGGGCACAGAGGGTCTCCTTCTCGTGATCGGGGTCGGGCTTATAGGCCGAGATCTTGTGCCCCTGCAGCAGGGTACGGATAACAGCCACCGCAAGCAGACCCACCACAAGGCCAAGGACAATCAAAATGAGCTTCATGCGGCCTCCTTCTGCTCACGCTTCCAGAGAACATAGCCGATGCCAATGGCCATGGCGCCGCTGGGGATGATCAGGAAGCCGACGCTGCCCACCATGCTGGGAACCGCCACAAAGAGAACGGTCATCACCGTCAGGGGGATGGCCACGATCTTCATGCCCTTGCGGAAATACTGATAGGCCAGCGCGCCGAAGAGGGCGGGCACCACGTTATCAAAGGCGGGAGCCAGTACAGGGCTGGAAAGGATCGGCTGCAGGGGGATCAGCAGCATAACGCCAAGGGCGATGACCGCCGTGGTGGTAAGGGCGGAGGCAGCGATGGAGAGGGTGGAAACGATCTCCGCCTCGGGGGTGCCGGCCTCGGCCTCGGTGATGCCAAGGGCGTTCATCATGCAGGGGATCTTCATATTGATAAGGTTACCGGTGATGAAAGCAAGGTAGCTGCCGCCGGAACCCATCATGGGTGTGTAAATGAGAAATTCCACAATGCAGCTGGGGATATAAACCGCGGCCACCTGCGCAAAGCCCTTCCAGAAAGCGGGCATATTGGGCATGGCATTGAGCACGAGACCGATGGCAAAGGGGCAGCCCAGCATCATAACGATGCCGATCACAAGGCCGATGCGGCCATAGAGATGGGTACGGGCGTTATACTGTTCAAAGAAAGTCTTCTTATCCATTGCGTTCCCCTCCCATCAAAGCATTCCGGCCAGCACAGCCGCAGCCATGCCGAAGAGCATACTGCCGGCCACGGAGAAGTTATCCAGCCACTTCTGGCCCTTTTTCTCGCTGAAATAGGTGAACACGGCCATGGCCGCGGCGCTGACCGCCAGCACGATCAGCGGCAGGAAGTTGCCGGTGGAGGTAAAGGTACCCACATAGCTGCCCACATAGGCGGCCACCAGACCGATGAACATGGCCGTCATGGCCACGTCGCCGAAGCTCCTGCCCTTTTTCTTTTCACCGCTGCTCTCCGCCTTGGGCTTGCGAAGACGCTTGAGATAGGCCTTGTTGAAAAGCACCGTCAGCAGCATACCCCAGATGATACCGGCCGCCATCACGAGACCGATGGTGGTATAGGCTTCGGTTGTCATTTCGCTGATGTTCAGGCCGTTGAGGCCGATAGCGCGGGCGGCGATATCCGCCACGCTGGTCTCATAGTGTAAGGCACCGATGACGCTGAGCCGCAGCCAGGGCAGCGGCACGCCCAGAGAGCCGGACAGGGCAATGACACCCAAAAGAATACTGATGCTGGGCAGGAGTGTAAAGGTGACGCTGCTGGTAACAGCCCGGCGCAGCTTGGTCTTGTCGATACCGACAGCAATGCCGGCCCGCCAGGCCCGAAGCATGAAAAAGAGGCTCATCAAAAGTACGAACAGGATGATGCCGCCGCAAATAAGATAAACAGGCAGGCTGTTCATCTGCTGGAGAACAGACATGGGAAAAACCTCCGTTCCAATGATGATGCTGTCAGTTTAGCACGAAGAGGATTCCTTTACAAGCAGAGAAAACCCCGGAACCGAAAGATTCCGGGGTTTTCGTCTCAGGTTGCAAGGGAATAGATGGCCTCAGCCAGAATATTGGCGTTGTCCTTGAGCCGCCCCAGTTCCATAAATTCATCGGGCTTATGTTCCCGCACCTCGTCACCGGGGAAAATGGGGCCGAAAGCCACAACATTGGGCAGCATCTTGGCATAGGTGCCGCCGCCGATGCTCTTGGGCTGCGCGCCAAAGTCGCCGGTATAGCCGGTGTAGACCTTCATAAGCCGCTGAATGAGTTCGCTGTCGGCAGGGACATATAGCGCCTTTTTATGCAGAGCCGCGCTCTGACGGAAGCCGGCCGCTTCAAAGGCAGCGCGGAGAACCGGTCCGCACATCTCAAAGCTTTTGGTCACAGGGTAGCGGTAGTTGAGCTTCACTTCAAAACCCTTGTCATCGCCGCGGATGACACCCAGATTATTGGTCAGTGCCCCGGAAAGCTCGTCAGCCATGGCAATGCCGAGGGAGGCACCGTCATACTCCGTACCCAGCTTTTCAGCCAGGAAACGGATAGCCGTGGCAAGCTGCCCCTCCAGCGGAAGCTTTATCAGTTCCTTCAGCAGCAGACCGATGGCATTGATGCCCTCCTCAGGCGTACCACCGTGGGCATTGATGCCGTCGGCTTCAATGATCACACCCGTGTCGGTCTTGCGGAAGCTGACGCGTTCAGCCTTGCGGGCAGCAATCTCGGCCGCAAGAGCCGCATCGCAGCGGAACACCGCCTTTGCATAGTCGGGAACAATGTTATGCGCCGCGCCGCCGCTGATTTCCCGGAGGTACAGCGGCCCGCTCTGCTCATAGCTGCAGGCATAGGCCTCGTTGATAAGGCCCTTTTCGCCGTTGATGACCGGGTACTCTCCGTCGGGGGTAAAGCCCATGACGGGCATCTCGCCGCCATGCTCCTTATAATACTTCATGTCGGCACTGCCGCTCTCTTCATTGATGCCAAAGAGGATACGCACCCGGCGCTTGAGAGGCAGGCCGGACTCCTTAATGGCCCTAAGGGCATAGAGAGCCGCCATGGTGGGGCCCTTGTCATCCATAGCGCCGCGGGCATAGAGCCGGTCACCGACAATATTGGCCCCGTAGGGCTCCTGTGTCCAGTCCTCGCCCTCAGGCACCACGTCCAGATGGCCCAGAACGGCCACCATCTCCTCGCCCTCGCCGTACTCGCACCAGCCCAGCTGGTTATCCATGTTCACGGCTTTGAAGCCCATGGATTCGGCCGAGCGCAGAACGTATT
>SVLG01000102.1 GCA_015068055.1 Oscillospiraceae bacterium
CCCTGATAGGCCCCGTTTTCCAACGCTTCGAGATTATAGATATAGTAGCCGCTCTCCATGTTGACGGGATATGTCAGTCCGGAAGACCACGGGATGTCCTTTTCGTGGGACGTCGTGGCTGTTGCCGAGTCAAAGAGCGCCTCATGTTGGTCAAGAGGGGAGCACAAAGCACGGTAGATCCCGCTCTCTGCCATAACTGCTTTGGCGTAAGTATCCATGGCACCGGCGTAGGTGGTGCATTGAACCGTGCGGGCGGAGGCCATGGCGGCTGCAAACTCGATCTCCTCCGGCAGCTGGTGCTGAGGGAGGTAAATGCTCTCAGCAGGGACACCGATCAGGTGGGCGAAAAGAAGGATCGCCATGCAGACGGATACCAGTCCCATGCCGGCGGGATATTTTTTGAAGCGGGCGATGGCCTCGATGCGGCGGCGAATGTTTTTTCCACCGTTGGCCATGGAGGACGTTCCGGGAGCGCGGGCATAGCGGTCATTGGACATCGCCAGAAGGATGCGGCCATAATCTCTGCGCTCCTCCCCTTCCAGTGCTTCCAGCACCCGCTGGTCGCAGGCCGCTTCGATGTCGTTCCCTGCACGGTCTGCGCAGTACCAGAGCAGAGGATTGCACCAGTGGATGCAGCGAAACAGGCAGATAACGAGCCCCCACAGCACATCTTTGTGCTTTAAGTGCTGCAGTTCATGGAGCAGAACCTTGTCCTCCGGCACCTTTCCGGCGGGCAGGGCCAGCACCGGACGAAATACGCCGCAAAGGAAAGCAGAAGAGAGTCCTTCCACCTCCACGGCGGGGCACTCCGGCAGATGATACTGCTTTGCAACGGAGCGGAGCTGTGCCATGACAGATTCCTGTGGTGTCCGGCCCCGTTTCAGTGCACGGCGCAGGCGGAAGTAAGAGAGAAGGTACCGCGCCAGCAGCGCCGCCACTCCTGCAAAATAGGCGAGATAGATCCAATCGGCTGCTGTCTGGGGTGCAGACAACGGCGGAAGGGGGATCGATGCGAAGACCTGTGTCAGTGTGTATGACCCGGTGAGCAGTGTCTTGCATGTTTCCACCCAAAGCGGGATGTTGATCAGTGCGTAGTATCCCGTGCGCCCGGCAGGGATCAGCAGAAATACCAGCAGAAGCCCCCAGATGGAGAACTGCCATCGGGGCGGGAGCTTGTCCCGGAACATCTCTTTCACAAGAAGCAGGATGGCTGCAGCGACAGAGGCTGTCAGGGTCTGGATGAGAAAGCCCCAAATATCACGCAAGGCTTCACACCTCCATTTCGTCCAGCAGACGCCGCAAGGCGTCACGCTCCTCCTGAGAGATGGGTTCTTCCTTTAAAAATGCAGTGACCAGTTCGCCGGCCGCCCCCTGATAGACCCGCTGGAGAAAGCTGCGGCGCTCCTGCGCCTGACAGGCGGCGCGATCCAACGTGGCTCGGTAAATGTGCGGCGAAGCAGATTTGTCGATGCTGACGAGACCCTTTCCCTCCATGCGGGTGAGGTAGGTCAGCACTGTATTTCGATTCCATCCGGTCTCGGGCTGCAGGGCCTCCACCAGTGCGCCCAGTTCGGCGCCGCCGGATTCCCAGAGAGCTCCTAAGACCGTCCATTCCCGTTCAGAAAGTTTCATCAGCAAAACCTCCTACAAGTGTAGTATCTTGATTTGATACTACACTTGTAGGAGGCTGTTTGTCAATATGAATTTAGAAGGCGAGGCCTGCCTTGCGCAGAGCCATCACGATGACGGGGATCAAAAGGATATGGACAATGATGCCGGGGATGGCATTCAGGAAGGCCCCTGCGGCAAAGGCTGCCCATGTGAAAGCGGAACCGGTAATGCCGGAGATGACCACCATCATGATACCCCAGAGGATGCGGCCCAGGATCATGGCGCAGATGAGGGCGATATAGATGCTGCTGTTTCGTTTAGGGAGCTTTCGATACAGTGCGCCGGACACCAGTCCGTAGGCTGCCAGCTCAAAGCACATGGCAGCGCCGGTGGGAAACAGGGGCGGCATGCCGAACAGGGCAAAGCGCAGGGGCGGTGCGGCGGCGCCTACCAGCAGTGCCCACCACGGGCCGCAGAGGAAGCCTGCAAGCAGGACCGGAATGTGCATGGGACTGAGCATGCTGCCGATCTCCGGGATCTGGCCCGTGAGGAATGGCAGAACCATGCAAAGGGCGAGGCAGAGCGCCGCGTAGGCCAAGCGGCGGATCCATGCCCCGATAGGTGTGAGATGCGATACGTGTTTCATAGAAAAATTCTCCCTTTCTTGATTTGCCGTCTTGAACGGGAGGCCGCGCCTTGAGACGCGATTGAAGTGCAGGGAAAAACCGGCTTGGCCGGGAGGTTTACTTACAAAGGTCGGCGAGAAGCGCCACAGCTTCCTCCATCAGGCGGGAGAGGGAGAGGTTTGCCGTGCCTGCCACGATGTTATTGCACTGGTTCACAGGGAGCAGCAGCTTGCGGGCGCTGCTCTGACCAATGGCCACGGCCATAGCGGAGGTGATTTCGCCCATGAGGGAGTCGGCGGAGAGGATGCCGATGGGGCCCACGATGACATCTGCCGTCCGGCAGGCCACCAGCACGGGGTTTTCCCCGGTGGCGCCGTTTGATGCGCCGGCTTTCAGCATGGCGGCAGTGGCAAGGGAGTTGGTGCCGACACAGTCGATGGTGCAGGGGAGCCCCGCTGCCACGGCCCGCTCGATAAACAGCTGACCCATGCGGCCGCTTTGGCCGTCAATGACAACAACTCTCATTGGTCTACCTCCAAAATCATATCACAGCGGTTCGCTGTGTCAAAGGTGTCAAAGTAAAGGCGCTCCATGGGGATCCATGTGGAAAAGAAGCGGTCTGCCACTTCCGAGCCGTTGCGCATCAGGATGCGCAGGCGCTGCAATTCCGGCGTGATGCGGAGAAAGACCGATAAATCGTAGTACCCTGCCAGTTCGGGGTGCATACTGTAAGCGCCCTCCACAATGACGAGGGGCGTGGGCACCGTGGTGACCGATGGCTGCATGGACTGGGTGTGGCAGTCATAGCGGCGGTAGTCTACCGTTTCGCCTCGGGAGAGGGGGAGCAGAACCTCCTCCAGAAAACGCTCCCGGTCCACATTGCCGCCCGGTTCTGCCAGCCGCTCCTTTGTTCGTTGTTCCGGACGAAGGAAAAAGTCGTCCATGTGGAACACGGTGCAGCCGTAGATTTCGGAAAGAAGCGTGGAAAGAGTCGTTTTGCCGCTGGCACTGCCGCCTTCAATGGCTACAATGGCCCGGCCCTTCTCTTTCATGGTGCGGTCAATAGCCGCCAGCATCGGCAGCCAACGAACGTATTCCTTGCGGACCACCCGGTAAGCGGGATGATAAGCAGCGCGGAATTCCTCAGAGTGATGGCAGGCGGGATACCCGGCCTCACCCCATTCCACCATGCGCTTTAGGATGTCCCCGGCAGAAAAGGGGAGCAGCTTTTCCCGGCACAGAGCCAGAAGTGCGATGAGCTTGCTTTCCAACTGGCCCGGCGAGCCGGAAGACTCCTGTGCGGAGAGGGAAAACAGGCGGAACAGCGTGTCGGGAGAAAGACCGGTATTTTGAAGAGCCCGCAAATGGATGCGGCAGAAATCCCCGTCCAGAGGCTCGGTGTCCGGCCCTTCTGTGGGGGAACAGGCAGCAAGCTCTTCCAGCAGGTATTCCTTGGCTGTGTCTGTCACAAAATGGCCGCAGCCGAAGACGCTCTGATACAGGAACTTAAAGAGATCCTGAGGCTGCAGAGCTGGATAGGCTGCGTAATGAGCAAGCAAATATTCTCTTGTGTCATTCAAATTCCTCATGCATCCTATCATAGCATTCAAGTCCTTTCAGAACAAGACTTGCGGCGAAAAACAAGGAAAAAACCGCGGTTTCGGCAGGAGGAAACGGCTTGGTACAAAAATTTTCTGTTTTTGATTTTCTTCGACAAAAAAGGACAGGATATGAGGGATATTTTGTGT
>SVLG01000103.1 GCA_015068055.1 Oscillospiraceae bacterium
CCTGATCCTGACGCCCGTTCTGTATCCTCTGGCTCAGATGTACGGCGTGGATCCCGTCCACTTCGGTTTCCTTATGAACCTGAACCTGGGCATCGGCTACCTGTCTCCTCCGTTCGCCAGCTCTCTGTATCTGGGTGCGAAGCTGTTCAACGTGCCGTTTATGGAAGTTCTGAAGGCCATTATAGCGCCCATGATCATTCTGCTGATCACGCTGATCATCTGTACTTATGTTCCTCAGGTTGTTACCATCCTGCCCAACATGGTTGCCGGTTGATAGCAGCATAAGAGGATACATAAACCCTATTAAAGTTTGTTAAAACCGGGCGGGTTTCCGCCCGCCCGGCTAATCCCCACGCAAGTGTTGTCAAAAGAAACCCGGCAAACCCCAAGGGGGGGTCGGCAAGTGTTAGTGATTGCCGATCCCCCTGAAGCAAAAGAAAACATATAAATTTTCTTATATAAAATTGGAATTGACCTCGTGCCTGCCGGCGCGGGTTAATATATACTTGTTTGTGAAGGAGCGCTTAAAAATGATCATCATCGTTGGCGAAAACGAGATTTCCTCCAAGCTGAAGGAAGCAGCTGCAGCTTCCGGCGTGGACTGCGAAATCGCTGCCTCCGCCGCAGAGGTGAAGGATTGCGATCTTGTGATCGTGAATGCCGCTACGGAAGAGGAACGCAAGGCAGAAGTCGCTGCGGCCCTCGAGAAGACCACCGGCCCCGTTGCGGCCCGTCTCCGTCTGGAGTATGCCTGCAGCTACGGCAAGGGCCTGGAAGCCAAGAACCGCATCGTGGGTATCCGCACTATGGAAGCCGATTTCATCGGCAAGTTCATCGAGATCACCAAGACCTTTGATACCGATGAAGAGACCTATGCCAAGGCCAAGGGCGTTCTTGCGTCCTTCAATGAGCGTGTGGCGGAAGTCGCTGACGTCCCCGGCGGCATCTACTACCGCATTCTGCCCCTGACCATCAACGCCGGCGCCTGCCTTGTCAGCGAGGGTGTTACGGCTGAAGACGTGGATAAGTGCTGCTTCTACGGCGCCAACATCAAGCGTCCTCCTCTGAAGACCGCCGATGAGCTGGGTGTGGACTACGTTTACGAAGTTCTCTCCGGTATCTTTGAGGAAATCGGTCGTCCCGCCTACCGTCCGTCTCCTCTGCTGAAGAAGATGGTCAACGCCGGTCGTACCGGCAAGAAGGCTGGCCGCGGATTCTTTGAGTATAACTAAGGGGGTAACTTGAGATGTCTAAGAGAATCGTTGGTCTTATCGGCACCGGTATGATGGGCGGCGGCATTGCTCAGGTCTGCGCCCAGGCCGGCTATGAAACCATTAGCTATGATATTAACGCGGCTGCTTTCGAGCGCACCAAGGGCATCGTACGCGACAGCCTGAATAAGATGGTCACCCGCGGCAAGTTCACCGAAGAGTTTGCCAACGAGGTTGAGGGCCGCATGAGCTATACCACCAATCTGCAGGATCTGAAGGACTGCTGCATCGTGGTGGAGGCTGTTTTTGAAAACGTTGACGTTAAGAAGAACGTCCTTAAGCAGGTGGAAGAGGTTGTCTCCCGTGACTGCCTGATCTTCACCAACACTTCCGCTCTCTCCATCACCACTCTGGCCACCGCTCTGGAGCATCGTGACCGCTTCATGGGCGCTCACTTCTTCTCTCCCGTGCCCGCTATGAAGCTCCTCGAGCTCATCCCCGGCATGGACACCTCCACGGAGACCTATGAGAAGTGCGTGGCGTGGGGCAAGGAGATCGGCAAGGTTCTGATCGACGCTCCCGACACCAGCGGTTTCATTTCCAACCGCGTGCTGCCTCTGGTCATCAACGAGTGCAACGATCTGGTGGTCGCCGGCATCGATCCCGCCGACATCGACTACTGCTACAAGCTCCTCTTTACCGCCCCCATGGGTCCTCTGGAGATGGAAGACAACGGCACGGACGTGTTCCTTGGCACCTGCAAGAGCGTGTTCGAGGGCAACGAGGACGAGCGTTATCGTCCCCATCCTTATGTTAAGAAGCTGGTCGCTGCCGGCCGTCTGGGCAGAAAGACCGGTCAGGGCGTTTATAAGTATTAAGCTCCCATATCTGAACCTGTACAAGGCGGGTGCCTTCCCGCAGCATAAGGCTTGTTAGGGAAGCACTCTCTGGTTTTGTTCCTTCTTTCTTTTTTCCATGGCATAGAGGCGGCTTGCTTTTCCTTTGGCAGGTCGCCTCGCTTTTATTGCCGTATTGGAAACGAGGTGTAATATGAAGCGTTCTTACTACAGCTGGGTTGTGTGTGTCCTGGCAATGATGCTGTTGATTACCAATCTGGCGTTTTCCGGAAATCTTTTGATGGTTTACTTCCCCTTTGTTGAGGAAAAAGGGCTTAGCGGAACGCAGATTTCTTCTCTGGTCTCCATTCGCTGCGGTCTTTCCGTAGCTGTCATGTATCTTTTGCCGTTTTACTACCGCCGCTTTTCCCTGCGGCAGGGACTCACTCTGGCGGCGATCCTGTCAACCTTCGGCTTTTTCCTTTTTTCTGTGGCCGGGAGTTATTATTCGCTTTATGTGGCGGCGGCGGTTGTCTGCGCCATAAGTTTTGGTCTGGGGGCCATGGTTCCCCTCTCGGTGCTGATTCGAAACTGGTTTTATCAGGGCAGCAGTACAGCCTTGTCCATCTGCTCTGCCGGTACCGGACTCAGCACGGTTATTCTGACGCCCATTGTAACAAATACCTTTGTGGCACGGGGTCTATGGGCGGCCTTCTTTATTCCGACTGTTCTGTCCCTGCTTACGGCGGTGGTCAGCTACATTGTCCTCCGGGACACGCCGGCTGAGCTGGGGCTTCTTCCTTACGGTGCTTCCGTGGATACGCCGCTTGAGGAAATTAAAATGGAAACCAAGGGCAGCGCGGTCCGCTGGAGTCGGCCCACAGTGCTGCTGGTGGTGGTTTCGCTGCTGACCGGTGGTTTTACCATGGCGGCTCTGGGCCATTATTCACTGCTCTTCCTCTCTCAGGGCTACTCCCTTGGTCGTGTATCTCTCGCTGTCTCCATGCAGGGCTTTGCGCTCATGGTCGGTAAGGTCATCTACGGAAACATGGTGGACCGGGTCGGTGCGTGGCGGCCAAGTCTGGTTTCCTTTTTCCTGCTGCTGGCAGGCTGTACCCTCTGCGTTCTCGGCGATGGTGTACATACGTTTATCATGATTGCGGGGATGTTCCTGATGGGCATCGGCTTCCCGGTCTCTACCGTGGGCATCAGCTTCTGGGCGGGCGATTTTGTGCCCACCGCCACATATTCGACGCTGGTCAAATGGATGCAAATGGCTTTTTCTCTGGGTGGCGCAGTATTTTCTGCGATACCCGGCATGCTCTATGATGCAACAGGCAGCTATCGCATTTCCTACATACTCTGCGACATTATGATTTTTGTAACGGTTATTTGTTACTGTGCCGCCTATGGCTGCAGAACCGTCAAACAGAAATAAAAAGAAGAGGTTGCGGTTTCATGGAAAGATACTATCAGCCGGAGATAGAGTGCGCCAGCCGCGAGACGATGATCGCGCTGCAGTCTGAGCGCCTCGTAAAACAGGTCAAACACGTGTGGGATAATGTTCCTTACTATCGCAGGAAGATGGAGGAGAAGGGCGTTACTCCCGATGATATCAAGGGCATTGAAGATCTCCATAAGCTCCCCTTCCTTACCAAGTCCGATCTCCGCGAGGCCTATCCCTACGGCCTCGTGGGCAAGCCTCTGAAGGACTGCGTGCGTATCCAGTCCACCTCCGGCACCACGGGTAAGCGCGTGGTTGCCTTCTACACCCAGCACGACATTGACCTCTGGGAGGACTGCTGCGCCCGCGCCATCGTGGCCGCCGGCGGCACCGACGAGGACGTATGTCAGGTCTCCTACGGCTACGGCCTCTTTACCGGCGGAGCA
>SVLG01000104.1 GCA_015068055.1 Oscillospiraceae bacterium
GTGGCCAACATGCCCGGTGCTGTGCCCAACACCTCCACCTACGCTCTGACCAACGTCACCATCCCCTACGCTCTCAAGATCGCCAACATGGGCGCCATCGCCGCCTGCAAGGCCGACCCCGCTCTCATGAAGGGTCTGAACACCTACGACGGCAAGATCACCTACCCCGGCGTCCACGAAGCCTGGCCCGATCTGCCCTACATGGACGTTTCCGAGCTGTAATTTTACAACTCAACTTACAAAAACACCCGAAGCTTCGGCTTCGGGTGTTTTTTCGTCCGGATGAGAAAAAGCGCCGCAGGCAATTGCCTGCGGCGCTTTGGCGTATTGACTTACATGGAGGCGAGGTGCTCGCGGACCTGGGCTTCGTCCCAGTGCTTGCACTCTTCCACCAGATAGGCAACTTCCTCGTCGGTGAGGCTCTTGGGGTCCTTGCCGTGGAGGCTGTGCTTGATGTGGCTCTTGTAAAGACGGGCCATCTCCAGATCCTTAACCTTCAGCAGGCCGGGATCGGCGGGGAAGATGATGTTCTTGCCCGGGGTGGACTCGGCGGGATCGCCGAACTTCAGCTCGATGCCGTTGCGGCGGGCGAAGGAGAGCTGGGGCATGATGCCCTTGCCGGCGCCGGTGTACTCGGTTTCCTGAGCGACAATGATGGCGTCCTCGGGCAGCTCCTGAGCCAGAGCAAAGGCAGCGGTGAGGCTGGTGTTGCCGGCGGGGCCCTTTTCCATGCCCTCGAGGGTGGCCAGAGCCTCGGTGATGTAGAAGGTCTCGCCCTGGGTCACGGTGACGTAGCGGTCCATGTAGCGCAGGGGACGGGCGGCGCTGCGGGGCACGTCGGAGTGGTCGGGGTCAACGGCGTAGGGAACGCCGAAGCCGGTGTGAGCGGTGGTGAAGCTCTTCTTGTTGAAAGCGTTGTCGCTGGCCATGTGCAGACCGGTCAGGTCAACAGAGGCAGCGATGACCTTGGCGTTGCAGCCGGCCTTCTTCAGACCGCGGGCGGTGCCGGTCAGGTTGCCGCCGCCGGCGTTGGAGCAGACGACCACATCGGGATCCTTGCCGCAGCGGGCGCGGAACTGCTGAGCCAGCTCCCAACCAAGGGTCTCCACGCCGCCGACGCCGAAGGCGCTGTACAGGGAGGCGTTGAAGTAGCCGGTATCCTCAAGGGCCAGCAGAGTCTCGTAGAAGAGCTCGGGGCCGACAGTCAGCTGCAGCACCTCGGCGCCGAGGGCCTCGCACTTACGGGCCTTCTCAACGATCTCGGGCTGGCCGACACCCTTGGAGTCGTAGCATTCCTGAACGATGATGCACTTGAGACCCTGCATGGCAGCCTGAGAGGCCACGGCAGCGCCGTAGTTGCCGGAGGTGGCGGCCACAACGCCCTTGTAGCCCTTCTTCTTGGCCTCATAGACGCTGGTGGCAGCGCGGCGCTCTTTGAAAGAGCCGGCGGGGTTGGAAGCCTCGTCCTTGATGAAGATGCGGGCGCCGTAGCCGGGCTTGGCATACTTGCGGGCGAGGGCGGTGAGGTTGTGGAGCTCAAAGATGGGGGTGTTGCCCACGTTGACGCTCTGCTGGATGCGGATGTGATCCTCCAGCTCGTAGCCGGTATCGTTCATGAGAGCTTCGTAGTCAAAGGCGATGCCGCCCTTTTCGTACTTGGTGTAGTCGACGCCGATGGCGTTCTTGATGATCTCACCCTTACGGGCGGTCACGGCTTCATAACTTCTGTCCAGAGCCATTATTTGTCACCTCCAAAAAGCGCATTGCGGAGCTGGTCGTCGATTTCCAGCACTTCGGGAACGAAATCGCCGAAGTTGATCTCGAACTGGGGGTTGACCTCGAGGAGGGTGCCGTACTCTTCACGGCCCACACGGGTGATGATGCGGGCGGTCTCGCCGATTTCGCAATCAGCCATCAGATGCCCCTTCACCCACATTTCCAGGGGAACGGATCTCGTATCCTCGGGGACCGAGCCGGTACGGCCATCGGCCTCCAGGACATTGCGGTGCACACGCACCCAATCGCCTTTTTTCGCCATTGTGCTGCCTCCTGTGTATAAAATAAGTGTTTTTGCCAACAAAGGAAACGGATCGCCTGATCCGCTACGATTTATTATAACGGCATTATTGAAAATAAACAAGGGGAAACTGTTCATATAAGATAAAAACAGTGTTTATTTACAAGAAAACTCTTCGCCTATGTCCGTGGGAGGGAAAAATGCCGCCGTCGGAAGAGACGGCGGCGAAGCTTATTCGGTTGTGCGCCTTCTGCGCTGCAGGATAAGGAGTGCAGCGGCGGCGCCAATGGCTGCGGCTGCTCCGGCTGCGATCCAGACGGCGCTGCTGCGGAAGGCTGCTGCGGCCACGGCAGGGCGGGGGAGGGTGGCCGCATCGGCGGCCGGGGTGATGCGGCCTGCGGCCTGCACCTCCGGCAGGAGGTTCTCCGTCAGTCCCGGTTCATCGATGCAGATAAAGCCGTCAGCATCGAAGAAGGTGTAGCCGCCCCAGCGGCGGCCAAGGGAATCGATCCAGTAGGCGGGAAACTCCAGGATGTTGTCCTCTTCCCGGCGGATATACCAGGAGGCATCGCTGCCCTGACCGCCGCTGCCCGGGAAGGGCCAGAGAACAACGCTGTCGTAATCGCGCATATCCAGCGTGACGCTTTCCATGACAAAGTCCTCCAGCCGCGCCAGCACAAACTGGGCCTTGTCAGAACGCAGCTGCAGTTCACGCATCTGCACCCAGCCGAAGCGGCCGCCCTCGTCCACGCTGCGGCTTACACCGCGGTCGACGGTTTCATAGCGGATCTGCCCCCAGAGCCGGCCCTGCCCGTCCTGCCAGCTGCAGAGGACGGTGAGACAGCGCTCGTTGAGGAGATAGTCGCAGGGGGCGGCGGACAGCGGAGAGTTGTAGACGCTTACATAGCCGCTGCGGCCGTTGAGATAATAGCTGCGGCCGTCCTGCGTACACTGGGCGGCGTGTTTTTCCAGAAAACTGTCGGTATCCGCTGCGGCCATGGCGGCAGGGACAAGACAGAGGGTGAGGAGGAATACCGCGATCAGGGCGGCAATCCTCTTGAGATGGTGCATGATACGTTCCTCCGGGGGAGTGTATTAGATAGGGTGTATAGGTCAGAGAAGTCCGGCGTAAGCGCTGCCCAGCAGAGTGGCGTCACTGACCTGGAAGTATTCGGCACTAATGCCGGCGCCTTCCAGAAGTTCGGCCATATACTTTTCGCTGAGGGGGCGCAGCAGGGGGTTCTTGGCAATGGTGGTGCCGTCGGAGCAGACACAGATGCGGCTGCCGGGAGCGGGGCGGCCATAAAGAATGATGGAGCTCAGCGTGCAGGCGGTGAGCTTGGCAGCGCGTTCCAGCAGCAGGGCGTTTACTTCCCGGGCGAAGGCGTTGGACTCGCTCTCATCGGCGCAGAGTGCACCGACCTCCGGCATGCCGAAGTCCTCACGGCAGAAAGCGTCTGCATTGGGGCAAAGGCCCTCTTCTGCGGCCAACTGCAGGGTTGTCTTCAGGAGCAGGGGGTAGTAACCGCCGGAGATGGTTTTCTCCAGCCGCTGTTTACCCGGCTGCTGGCTGGCGCTGTCCAGCCGTTCGTCGGCGGTACCGAGGGTAAAGCGGTCAAAGCCGCCGCTTTCCAGATTGACCACCATCTGTCCGCCTGCGGCCACGGCGGCCTCCGACTTGGTAATGTCGGCGGCGGGGAAGGAGGCGCAGGTGTTGGTGCCGGTGCCGAGAATGAGACCCACAAAGCCGTCGTAACGGCTGCGCTCGCACTGGGCCATGCCGCCCAGCAGCGTGCCCACGGTGTCGTTGATGAGCCGCCAGCGGCGTTCACCGGGAGCACCCAGCTTCTTCAGGGCCTTTTCCAGCGGCTCGCAGACCGTGGAGCCCACGAGATTCGTCACGTGGAGTTCCTTGGTC
>SVLG01000105.1 GCA_015068055.1 Oscillospiraceae bacterium
CAATTTCTCTCCCGGCGGGCGCATCTTATTTCAGACCTCCCGGCTCTGGCGGGGTGTGCTGTCCAGCGTGATCTCCCGGAAATCTCCGGACAGGCGGCGGTTGATATCCGCGAGCATCTCTTGCGCCCGCGCCATCTGCTCACGCTGCACCTGCAGCAGAGCGGCCTCGCCCCGCAGGCGCAGGCGAAAATCGGTAAAGCCCATGTCCATCAGCGCACTCTCCCCCCGCTCGGCCCGCTCCAGCATCTCATGGGTGATGGCCGTCCCCGCGCTAACGCGGGTGGCAAGGCAGGCGTAGGAGGGCTTATCCCACACGGGAATGCCCGCTGAGCGCGCCTCCCGGCGGATCTCCGCTTTGGTGATACCGCACTCTCTGAGGGGCGAGCGCACCTGCAGCTCCTGCAGAGCCCGCATACCGGGACGGTCGGAGGCATCGTCGCTGGCGTTGCTGCCGTCCAGCACCACAGTATATCCGTCGGCCTGCGCCGCCTGCAATATGCGGGTGAAGAGGGCAGTTTTGCAGTGGTAGCAGCGGTTTTTGGGGTTTTGCGCCACCTCGGGGACGGTGAGCACATCAAATTCCAGCACCCGCAGCTCCGCCCCCAGCATTTCCGCCGTCTCCCGCGCGTCCCGCAGCTCAAAAGCGGGCTGGAAGGGGGTTTTGACGAAGTAGGCCGTCACTCGGCGGGCATATTTCACCGCCTCGTGGAGCAGCCATGCACTGTCCACTCCGCCGGAGAAGGCCACGGCGCACGCCGGGTTCTGCTGAAAAAATTCCTGTATGGTCATGGAGTGATCCTCCTTACGCTTTCTGCTCACAGCATACCGAAAACCGCCGTCCTTGTCAATCGGCGTAAAATGGAAAGCCGACTTGAAGAATCCTTTGTACCATGGGTATGTACGCTTAGCAAAATTTCAAGAATTTTCCCTCTTGATTATTGGCAGATCCCGGCATGGGGAGGTTCGACAGAAAAGACACCTTAGCCGACCCCTTCGGAAGTCGTTTGATACTCATCCGGAATGGAGGGCGTTTCAAAAACCACTTTCCTCGCCGCTTCGCAAAGAATACTTGATAAATTACCGGTTTTTATAATGTCGGTCGGGTCGGCATCAAAGATCCCCGCAAATAAGGTTGCTGCGGCAAGATAACTTCCAGCATAGGAGGGATGCGATTTATCGGAATTGTAAAGCTCTATGTTGCTTTGCGTGGTATAGACGTCATAAAAAGCAAGCCCAACGTGAACAACAGGTATGCCCAACTCGTCTCCTATCGCTTGATAGGCTGCCGCTAATTTCCACGTCATGCTTTCGTTTGTCCATCCATATGTGTCCAGTGTAGAGCTTCCTGTTTTGCGTCCCCACGTAGCGTACAAAACAGGCTCTGCTCCTGTCGCCTTGATTCTTTCGGAAAGATTTCGAACAGCGCTGTAAAAGTCGGGGGCATTCTCGGCAGCGGGATGAACACTCTGCTCCTGAAGGATCACAAAATCGTATTTTTTCGTTCCGGTCAACGCCTCTTCAACCGCCGCACCATATTCATCCGTGGGATCAGCAAATTGAGAAAGATGATACGCCCCCTTGGTAATGGCAGTAACCTCTACCTGATACCCCGCCTCTTCGGCAATTCTTTCAAAAATGGCGGTTGGCATATCGTTGCAATAGGTGTAGCTGTTCCCAATAAACAAAATAGAATATGTGTGTTTCATGCCAGTATCCTCCGGCTCGGTCATCGCTTCAGCCGTTGCATCGGTCGACAGCTCGGCAGACATTGTGCCGCCGCATCCCACAAGCAAAAGTATCAGGAGAGCCAACACAATGCCAATTAGTTTTCGCATTTTCTTAAAACTCCTTTCACAGTCTGAGCTAAGCACAACCGTCATCAGGTTTCAAAGCAAAGGAGCTGCCTCACACCGGGAACAGACTCTTATTCGCCCTTGTCCTCAGGGGTATTGTCCGGTTTTCTCAGAAACAGGTTGCGCTTTCTCCACTTGCGGCGGACTAAGGCGATGGCTCCCGCGATCACAGCCGCCCAACCCAGCAGGGTGATCCAGTTGCGGGCGATGTAGATGACGAAGTCCTCCAGATTGTCGATGCCCCGCTCGATCCCCCTGACAAAGGCATTTCTGAGCCGGTCACCGAAGGTCTGCTCCGGCACCTCATCGGTACTGAGGCGGTAGACCTCGTTGAGGTTGACGGTGATGGTGGAGAAATCCACCAGATTATCGTACTTGCGAAGGCTGCCGGTAAGCTGCTCGATGGCCAGCTCCGTCTCGCTGATGGCGGACTCCAGGGTGATGATGTCCTCCATGGTGTCGGCCTGCTTCAAAAGCTCCTGCAACCGCTCCAGCTTGGTGCGCTGGGTGACGAGACGGCTCTCGGTATCGTAGTAAACCTCGCTGATATTCCGGTTCTGCTCATAGCAGTCGGTGACATGGGCCACCTCGCCGGCCCGCTGCAGGAAAGGGGAGAAGCTGTCCGCCGGAACGCGGACGGTGGCGTGGAAGGAGCGGTAGGTGCCGCCCTGATTGAGGTTGCGGCTCTCATAGTAGCCGCCCAGCTCCTTTACCAGCGCATCCAGGGCGGCGCTGGCCTTGTCGAACTCCTTGGTCTCCAGATAGAGCTCGCCGGTATAGATGATCTTGGCGTTTTCCAGAGGGGAGGCGCCGCTCTCGTCGGCCTTGTCCATCTCCCCAGCGCTCTCCTCCACAGAGGGTTCCATGGGGGCCTCGGCCCAGCCCATGTCATCGGTGGCAAATTCCAGCTTCATATCCGCAGACTGGGAGTAGCTGCTGGAGCCGGTGGTGTAGCTCATGCTGTTTTCAGCGGAGTCGGCAGCCTTGCTGGAGGCGCCGCAGGCGGTCAGGGACAGGGCCATCACCAGGGCCATGAGTAAGGGAAGTGCTCGTTTCATCTGAATATCCTCCTTTTGTTTTTTGGCTTTGCCTATTAAGACGCAGAAAAGAGGGGAATGTTCCGGAAATGTTTGGTTTGTTTTATTCTAGCACAGAAATAGGCACTTTGAAAGATGGTATTGCGGGCAAAGGCGGCATGATATATATTAAATATACAGGAGGTGAGCGCATGGCACAAAACTGGTTCAGTCCCCGGCGGGAGGCCCGATTGAAGGTAGAAAAGAGAAATTGCCCTGCCAACTATGAAAACATAAGCTCCATGGTGGACCGGCTGGAGCCATACCAATTTGCATGGGCTCAATTCCGGTTTCTGGAGTGGGAGGGCCGCTATCGTCCGGATGACCTCTATTTGAGCTGCCCTCCGGAGCTCCACGCCATATTAAAGGATGGCATGACAGGGATGGCGGTATACAAGGGCATGAAGCTTCTGTCCTTCCAGCCAGACACCCCCGAGAGCGAAACAACATGATCTTCGCGGCCTCCGGTGCAAAACACCGGGGGCCATTTGCTGTCCCGGGGAAATTTCACCCACCCGCCCCAAAGTCTTGTGTTTTCACCGGCAATATAGTATAATATATTGATTTCTTATCGAAATGAGGAAAAAAGCTTTGAAACGAACGGAAGTTGTCATTCCCGCAGAGGATATTCAGCGCCAGCGGGAATTTACCGATAAAATCGCCGCCCTCCACGCTTTAGCGGGCCGCAGCCCCAAGGCCTTTGTGGACACCTACGGCTGCCAGCAGAACGTGGCGGACAGCCAGCGCATCATGGGTATGCTGCGGGACATGGGCTGCTCCTTCGTCAGCGAGTCAGCCGAGGCGGACATCATCGTCATCAACACCTGCGCCATCCGGGAAAACGCCCAGAAGCGGGTCTTTGGCGTCATCGGCCAGATGGTCCATCTGAAGGAGAAGAACCCCGAGCTGATCATTTGTCTCTGCGGCTGCATGGCCCAGCAGGAGATCGTGGCCAAA
>SVLG01000106.1 GCA_015068055.1 Oscillospiraceae bacterium
GGCGATAGCATAGACGCCAGCCTCGGGAGAGGAGGCCAGGATCTTCAGCTCCTTCACCGCCTCCACATCCTCCCGGCGGATGGTGGTGTGGCGGGAGTGGGGCACCATGAAGGTATCGTCAAAGCCGCGGAAGAGCATGTTGCTGCGGCGGTCCACCACATGGGGGAACACGCCGAACATCTTCTCGGGCAGATCCACCTTGTTGATACCATAGTGGTAGTACAAACCGGCCTGGGCACCCCAGCAGATGTGGAAGGTGGAGTGGACGTGGGTCTTGCTCCACTCCATGATCTCGCACAGTTCATCCCAATACTCCACATCCTCAAAGGGCATCTGCTCCACGGGAGCGCCGGTGATGATGAGTCCGTCGAAGTTCTGATCCTTGATATCGGAGAAGTGCTTATAGAAAGCCAGCATATGCTCCTGCGGAGTGTTCTTGGGTACATGGATCTCCGAGGAGATCAGCTCCAGCTCCACCTGCAGGGGAGTGTTGGACAGCAGGCGGGCAAGCTGGGTCTCAGTGGCGATCTTGGTGGGCATAAGGTTAACCAGGGCGATGCGCAGGGGGCGAATATCCTGGGTCATGGCCCGGGTCTCAGTCATGACGAAAATGTTTTCATTGATGAGGGTTTGGGTAGCGGGCAGTTCGTTGGGAATACGAATAGGCATGGCTCACACGCCTCCTTTTGTTTTCAGATTTTTACACGCACTCCAGAGCCTGGGCCAGATCGGCGATCAGGTCCTCCTTGCTCTCCAAACCGCAGGAGATGCGGATGAGGCCGGCAGGAACACCGGCGGCGGCAAGCTGCTCGTCAGTCATCTGGCGGTGAGTGGAGGAAGCAGGATTGAGGCAGCAGGTGCGGGCATCGGCCACATGGGTCTCGATGGCACCCAGCTTCAGATTCTTCATAAACACGTTTGCAGCATCGCGGCCGCCCACCAGTTCGAAGGAGACAACGCCGCAGGAGCCATTGGGCAGATACTTCTGGGCCACGGCATAGTACTTATCGCCGGGGAGGCCGCAGTAGTTGACCTTGGAGACCTTGGGATGGGCGGCGAGGAACTCAGCAACGGCCTGGCCATTCTCGCAGTGGCGGGGCATACGGACATGGAGGCTCTCCAAGCCCAGATTCAGATAGAAGGCGTGCTGGGGAGACTGGATGGAGCCAAAGTCGCGCATAAGCTGGGAGGTAGCCTTGGTGATGAAGGCGCCCTCCTTGCCGAACTTCTCGGCATAGGTCACGCCGTGGTAGCTCTCGTCGGGAGTGGTGAGGCCGGGGAACTTGTCGGCATGGGCCATCCAGTCGAACTTACCGGAGTCGATGATGGCGCCGCCCACAGCGCAGCCGTGGCCGTCCATGTACTTGGTGGTGGAGTGGGTGACAATATCGGCGCCCCACTCAAAGGGACGGCAGTTGATGGGCGTGGCAAAGGTATTGTCCACGATCAGGGGCACGCCGTGGGCGTGGGCAGCATTGGCGAACTTCTCGATATCCAGCACGGTGAGGGCGGGGTTGGCGATGGTCTCGCCGAAAACAGCCTTGGTGTTAGGCTGGAAGGCAGCATTCAGTTCTTCCTCGGTACAGTCGGGAGAAACGAAAGTGAAGTCGATACCCATCTTCTTCATGGTGACGGAGAAGAGGTTGAAGGTGCCGCCGTAGATGCTGGAGCTGGCCACCACGTGGTCGCCGCAGGTGGCGATATTGAAAACAGCGTAGAAGTTGGCTGCCTGACCGGAAGAAGTCAGCATAGCGGCAGTACCGCCCTCCAGCTCGGCCAGCTTTGCTGCCACATAGTCGTTGGTGGGATTCTGCAGGCGGGTATAGAAATAGCCGCTGGCCTCCAGGTCGAAGAGCTTGCCCATATCCTCGCTGGTGGCATACTTAAAGGTGGTGGACTGAACAATGGGGATCTGTCGGGGTTCGCCGTTACCGGGGGTGTAACCGCCCTGCACGCAGATGGTCTCAATACGCTTTGTCATATCAATGCACTCCTTCTGGCATAAAATTACGTGATATAATATAAAAAGGGGCCGCTGTCCAGCGACCCCTTGATGCTCTGTGAGTATCGTCTTTATCGGGTGGTCTGAACAGAAAAATGAGAACGGCAAAGCATGCACATGCTGCACATGTACATCTCCATCATATCCATCATAGCGACGGCTTTGCGCATTTTCTGTTCTCCTTTCCCCTAAATTTTTCTTATCATAGCAGTCTTTTGGGTATTTGTCAACACAAGGGCCATCACGGCTTCGCCAATTGAACGCTCAACCCAGATATTTTTCCAGCAAAACCAGCCGCACGTCCTTCAGCCCGTTAAACACACAGGGAACTATGCCGATCTCCTCGTAGCCCAGCTTGCGGTACAGCGCGCGGGCATTGGTATTTCTCTCGTTGGTATCCATACGGAGGCAGAGACAACCATGGGCGCGGGCATAGTCCTCATAAAAGGCCACAAAGGCTTTGCCATAGCCTTTGCGCCCCAACCGGGGAGCGATGACCAAGGTGTGGAGCACGCACACCTGCTCCTCCGGTGCCGGATAGCGCCAGGCGGCACCGGAGTATACATCTACCTGCACCTGATTGATGATAGCCGCACCGATGATCTCACCGGCCTCCTCCATCACAAAAAGATCCCCCCGGCCCAGAGACGCCTCCGCCGTGGCGCGGGTGGGGTAGACATCTCTCTTCCAGCCGATGGTCACCGCGCCGCTTTCCTCCGCGGAGTGCACATCAGCATACACAGCGGCAACATCGGCAATATCCTGTTTTTCGGCGCTGCGAATCAGCATGAGCATTCCTCCTCTTTTGTTTCTCTGAGTGTAGCACAGCGGCCCGGCGCTGTCAAAACCTTGTCATAGATCGACGTGCGTGATATAATACCATCATCAACTTCCCCGGAGGAACACCATGAGAAAATTTCTTGCTCTGCTGCTCTCTCTGCTGATGAGCCTGAGCCTTTTTGCCTGCGGCTCCAATGACTTTGCCGTGACCGGCGTCATCGTCGGCGGCAGCAATGGTCCAACAAATATCATCGTTTCCGACAACAGCGCCAAGGATGCGCTGCCAGAATATGACGAGAGCCACACCGGCAGCAGTTACGATACACTTACCGATAACGCCCCGCCGGAGGGCCTGCCGGACGAGTACCGTATCGACGAGGAGGGCTGGTATTACAGCGCGGAAGATGTTTCCCTCTACCTCGTCACCTACGGCGAACTGCCTGATAACTTTGTCACTAAGTCCGAGGCCCGGGAGTTAGGCTGGGCGGGCGGCAGCGTGGAACAATACGCCCCTGGCCGCGCTATCGGCGGAGACATCTTCCAGAACCGGGAGGGTCTGCTGCCCAAGATCGAAGGCGTTACCTATTATGAATGCGACATCGACACCGAAGGCACCTCCTCCCGGGGCGGCGAGCGGCTGGTATTCTCCGACGATGGTTGGATCTACTACAGCCCAGACCACTACGAGAGTTTTGAGCTGCTCTATGAGGATGCGTGGTAAAAACCGAAAGCCCGGACTGCAGTGCAGTCCGGGCTTTTTTGATGCTTTTGATTAGATTCTGGCAACACCGCTCTTGCGGGCAGCCTCGGCCACAGCGGCGGCAACGGTCTTGCCCACGCGGGGATCGAAGGCCTTGGGGATGATGTAGTCGGCACACAGCTCCTCATCGCTGATGAGGGAAGCCAGGGCCTCGGCAGCGGCCATCTTCATCTCCTCGTTGATGTCGCTGGCGCGGACATCAAAGGTGCCGCGGAAGACACCGGGGAAGGCCAGAACGTTATTGATCTGGTTGGGGAAGTCGCTGCGGCCGGTGGAAACAACGGCAGCGCCGCCGGCCTTTGCATCATCGGGGA
>SVLG01000021.1 GCA_015068055.1 Oscillospiraceae bacterium
GCGCCTATGTCTACGCCATTGTGGAGGGCAGCTGCGCCGAGAACGCCGGGCTCAAGATGGGCGACATCATCACCGCCGTGGACCGCTTCCCCGTGGCCTCCGTCTCCGACCTGCAGGCCGCGCTGAAAAACTACAGCGCCGGGGAGGAAGCTGAGCTTACCGTCTCCCGCAGCGGCGAGGTGCTGACGCTCAAGGTTGTCTTTGACGAGAAGCAGCCCCAGCCCGAGGAAGTGCAGCCCACCATGCAGCAGGAACCCCCGCAGAACGACAACGGTTATAATTACTACTATAATTTCCGCTGGTAAAATACGCCCAGGCCCCCCGGTGCGAGTGCGCCGGGGGGCACGTTTTTTGCGGCTGCAATTCTTCCCATCTGTCTGATTTCCAACAGGCGGCAATATCTGCATAAGGCGAAGCGCCGCGGCAGCATGATAGGATGAACAGAAAAAGGAGTGAGCCCTTTTGGGTCTTTTTCGCTGCATCCTGTATCTTGCTTTCACCGGCATCCTTTCCTTTCTTCTGGGACGTATCCTGCCAAAAAGCCTTTTCCACGCCGACCATGTTCCCTTCCGTTCCCTTGCCTTTGAAAAAGGCGGCACGATCTACAAAAAGCTCGGTGTCCATCGATGGCAGAATCGGCTGCCGGATATGAGCCGCGTATGTCCCTCGCTGATGCCCGCCAAAAATACCTCCACCCTGAAAAAAGAGGGTCTGGAACGTATGCTTCAGGAAACCTGCGTGGCAGAGTTCATCCATGTTCTTCTGATGCTGACGGGACTATACTGCCTGCGGCTCTGGCCGGGTACCGGCGGCAGCGTTCTTGCCGCCGTGAATGCGCTCCTTTTTAACCTTCCCTTTGTGATCATCCAGCGCTACAACCGCCCCCGGCTCCTCCGGTTGCGGCAGCACAGAAAGGAGCACCGGCCATGCGGACACTGATCCTCAGCTGCAATACCGGCGAGGGCCACAATTCCTGCGCCCGGGCCATCCAGCGTGTTTATGAAGCCCACGGCCTTCCCTGTGACCGGATAGACGCCCTGCATTTTGTATCCGACCCTTTCTCCCGGATGGTATCCCACGGTCACAGCACCATGTACAATCATTCCCCCCGCCTTTTTGACCGCGGCTATGGTTTTTTTGAACGCCATCCCCTACTCGGCCGCAGCTCCGGGGCGATCTTTGCTTCCGGCAGCCGCCCGTTAGCCGGATACATTGCCCGCGGTAACTATGATGTGGTGATCTGTACCCATCCCTTTGCCGCCACCATGCTCCGTTATGCACATACCGATGTCAAAAGCGCCTTTGTGGCTACGGATTATACCTGCTCGCCTACCGTGAAAGAATGCGGCGCGGATTTCTGCTTTATCCCTGCCGAAGATCTTCGTGCCGACTTTCTCTGTGACTCCCTGTCCGATGACCATATCGTCACCAGCGGTATTCCCATCGACTCCGGCTTCTTTTCTACCCCCCGGCAGCCTCAGGCCCGATCTCATCTTGTGATGATGGGCGGCAGCATGGGCTGCGGTCCCATGGAGAACATACTGGATATTCTGAGTCGTGAAGACAGTTTTGATATCAGCGTGGTCTGCGGTAAAAACACTGTTCTCTACCGCAGACTGACGGATTCCTTCCCCCAGTCACATATCCGCATTCTCGGCTATGTACGGGATATGCCCACCCTTCTCCGGAGCGCTGATCTTTATCTCACCAAGCCAGGTGGTCTCAGCACCACCGAAGCCGCCGTTTCCTCTGTACCCATGGTATTTATCGACGCGGTAGGCGGCTGCGAAGAGTATAACCTCCGCTATTTCTGCGAACGCGGCGGGGCGTTGGCCGGATGGGAGGCCGCCGATACCGCTGCTCTCTGCCTCTCTCTGATGAAAAATACCGCTCTCCGTGCAGAAATGTCTGAGGCTCTCCGCGTACTCTCCATTCCCAACGGTGCGGAAATCATTTTTCAAACCATGACCGGCCAAAATATTTGACAAACCCTTGCGCTGTGGGGCTTCCCGCGGCGCTTTTTTTGTGGTAAACTCCTCTTGTTTTTCATGCACTGCCGTGGTATGATTCCCCATATTAAAAACAAATGACTTTCCTTTACGGACACAAGGGAGGATACGATATGAAGAAATACGCAGCAATTCTCGGCTGCGGCGTGGTGGGCAGCGGCGCGGCCGAACTGCTTACCAGGAATGCCGGCGAGATCTTCCGCCGCACCGGCGCGGAAGTGGAGCTGAAATACATTCTTGTCCGCCGGGACAAGGAGAGCCCCTATCAGGACCGGTTTGTCAAGGACTTTGCCGTCATTGAAAAGGATCCCGACGTCTCCATCGTGGCCGAGTGCATCGGTGGTGTGGGCGACGCGCTGGATTACTGCCGCCGCACCCTGAAGGCCGGCAAGAGCCTCGTCACCTCCAACAAGGAGCTGGTGGCCAAGCACGGGCTGGAGCTGGCAGAGATTGCCCGGGCAAAGGGCGTCAGCTTCCTCTTTGAGGGCGCTGTGGGCGGCGGCATCCCCGCTCTCCGGCCCATCCAGCTCTGTCTCAGCGCCAACCGTGTCACGGAGGCCATGGGCGTGGTCAACGGCACCACCAACTACATTCTAACCGCCATGGAAAAGAGCGGCGCGGCCTTTGCCGATGCTCTGGCCACCGCGCAGCAGCTGGGCTATGCCGAGCAGGACCCCAGCGCCGACATCCTCGGCTGGGATGCCGGACGCAAGGCCGCCATCCTCGCGGGCCTTTCCTTCGGTACCTTTGTGGACGTGAACAAGGTCCCCATGGAGGGCATTACCTCCATCGACATCGCCGATATGCAGGCCGCCAAAGCCCTGAACCGCCGCATCAAGCTCATCGGCCGGGCTGTCCGCGTGGGCGACGGCGTCAGCGTCTGCTGCGCCCCCCATCTGCTGCCCGTCACCTCCCCGCTCTCTGCGCTGGAAGGCGTGCTCAACGGCGTGCTTATCCGGGGCGACGGTGTGGGCGAGGTCTTCCTCTCCGGTCCCGGTGCCGGCAGCCTTGCCACCGGCAGCGCCGTGGCGGGGGATATTGTGGATGCAGCGCTCACCGTCCGCGCCCCTCACTGGGCAAAGGCAAAGAAGTTCGTGGACCCCGATGAGATCAAGAGCCGCTGGTATGTCCGCTGCAAGGCCGACGAGGCCGCCATCCGCGCCGCCCTGCCCGGGGCTGAGTGCCCCCTGGACCACGAGGGTGTCTTCCTCACCGGGGAACTCACCCGCAAGGCCCTCAACGCCATCATTGAACCCCTGCAGCCCATCAACGTGTTCCGGCTGCTGGATTAAGGAGGATACGCAACTATGCTGATCGTACAGAAATTCGGCGGCAGCTCCGTGGCCAACCCCGATAAGGTCCGCCGGGTAGCCGGTATCATCGCGGACACCTACAGCGAGGGGCACCAGCTGGTGGTCGTCCTCTCCGCTCAGGGTGACAGCACCGACGAGCTGCTGGAAAAGGCTGCCCTTTACAATCCCAACCCTTCCAAGCGTGAGCTGGATATGCTGCTGACCACCGGCGAACAGATCTCCGTGGCCCTCATGGCCATGGCGCTGGAGCGCATGGGTCTGCCCGTGGTGACTCTCACCGGCTGGCAGATCGGGATGCAGACCACCTCCGCCCATGGCGAGGCCCGCATCAAACGCATCGACACCGACCGGCTGGAGCGCGAACTGGATGCCCGGCGCATCGTGCTGGTGGCCGGTTTCCAGGGGATTGATAAGTTTGATGACGTGACCACCCTGGGCCGCGGCGGCTCCGATACCACCGCCGTGGCACTGGCCGCGGTGCTGCACGCGGATAAGTGCCAGATTTACACCGATGTAGACGGCGTTTACACCGCCGACCCCCGGAAGGTCAAGGGGGCCCGGAAACTGGATGCCATCACCTTTGATGAGATGATGGAGCTGGCCACTCTGGGCGCACAGGTGCTCCACAACCGCAGCGTGGAAATGGCCAAGCGTTATGACGTTTATCTGGAAGTGCTCTCCAGCTATGAAAGAAAACCGGGCACCGTTGTTAAGGAGGTAGTGAAGACTATGGAAGAAAGAAAGATCACCGGTATTGCCAAGGATACCGACGTAAGCCGCATCACCGTGGTGGGTCTGGCCGATGAGCCCGGCAAGGCCTATAAGGTTCTCTCCGCTCTGGGCCGCGAGCATATCAACGTGGACCTCATTCTGCAGTCCGTGGGCAAGGGCGGTACCAATGACCTGAGCTTCACCGTCCGCTCCTCCGACGCCGAACATGCCAAAGCGGTGCTGGAGGATCGCCGGGAGATCATTGACTTTGACCATGTGAGCGTCGACAGCGACAGCGCCAAGATCAGCGTGGTGGGCGCGGGTATGCTCTCCACCCCGGGTGTGGCCGCTCAGATGTTCGAGGCCCTCTCCAACGCCAAGATCAACATCAAGATGATCTGCTCCTCCGAGATCAAGCTCTCCGTGCTCATCGACAAGCAGTACGCCGATCTCGCCGTGCAGCGGGTGCATGATATCTTCTTCGGCGAGTAATTTGGGAGAACGGTTTTTTTCTCTCACCATTTCTCTCCTTTTTAGAAAAGGAGAGAAACGGTGCCAAAGAGAGGAAAATCATGGGGGGCTCTAAAAAGCCGCCCCCCATACCCCCCAAGGAAACAGGGCAGGTTTTTGCCACAGAATGACGGCTCATCCCGAAAGGGGAATTGGTAGGTGCAATGTACCAACCCTTTCCTAAACAGGGATGAGCCGTATGTATTTTCAGCTAACTCACCAAGTTATCTTGGGGGGATGCAAGGGGGGCGGCTTTTTGGAGCCCCCCTTGCGGTTTTCTCTTTGGCACACCATTTCTCTTTTTCAAAAGAGAAATGGTGTGAAGAAAAAAGACCGTTCCTCGGCGGGACGGGAAACCCTTCCCCTACATATACATAAAATCCTGTTGCAATCCCTACGAAACTTGCGTATAATACTAAGTTACAATGATTAAATTTTGAGGTGTAAAACATATGGTACGCACACGTATTTCCCAGCTCTGGGCCAATCCCGAGGAATTTTCCGGCAAAACGCTGACGGTCTGCGGCTGGGCCCGCACTCTCCGGGATATGAAGAACTTCGGCTTCATCGAGCTCAACGACGGCAGCTCCTTCAAGGGCATTCAGGTGGTCTGCGAGCGGGAAAAGCTGGAAAATTACGATACCCTGCTGCGTCAGAACGTGGGCGCCGCCTTTATCGCCGAGGGCGAACTGGTGCTGACCCCCGGTGCCAAGCAACCCTTTGAGCTGAAGGCCACCGCCGTGGAAGTGGAGGGCGTTTCCGCTCCCGAT
Source organism: Oscillospiraceae bacterium (assembly GCA_015068055.1). The sequence goes on from SVLG01000021.1 coordinate 5,314, forward strand.
TACCCCCTGCAGAAAAAGCGCCACAGCATTGAGTTTCTCCGCACCATCCAGCATCTGCGTCCCCGTACCAACCTGTTCAGCGCCACCTTCCGCGTCCGCTCCGTGGCCGCCCAGGCGGTGCATGAGTTCTTCCAGGGCCGCGGCTTTGTCTATGCCAACACCCCCATCATCACCGGCTCCGACTGCGAAGGCGCCGGCGAGATGTTCCGGGTGACCACGCTGGATCTCAATAATCTGCCTCTCAAAGAAGACGGCACCGTGGACGACTCCCAGGACTTCTTCGGCAAGGCCACCAACCTCACTGTTTCCGGCCAGCTGAACGCCGAGAACTTCGCCATGGCCTTTGGCGATGTCTACACCTTTGGCCCCACCTTCCGCGCCGAAAATTCCAACACCCAGCGCCATGCCGCCGAGTTCTGGATGATCGAGCCGGAGATGGCCTTCTGCGATCTGGAGGGGGATCTGGAAGTGATGGAGTCCATGGTGAAGTACGTCATCCGCCGCACCATGGAGCGCTGCCCCCAGGAGCTGGAGTTCTTCAACAGCTTTGTGGACAAGGGTCTCCTCGACCGCCTCAACAACGTGGTCAGCAACGACTTCGCCCGCGTCACCTATACCGAGGCCGTGGAGCTGCTCAAGAACTGCGGCGAAACCTTTGAATACCCCGTGGAATGGGGCATCGACCTGCAGACCGAGCACGAGCGCTACCTCACCGAGCAGGTGTACAAGCGCCCCGTCTTCGTCACCGACTACCCCAAGGACATCAAGGCCTTCTACATGCGTCTCAACGACGACGGCAAAACCGTGGCCGCGGCGGACTGCCTGGTCCCCGGCATCGGCGAGATCATCGGCGGCTCCCAGCGTGAGGAGCGTCTCGAGGTGCTCACCGCGCGTATGAAGGAACTGAATCTCCGGGAGGAGGACTACTGGTGGTATCTGGACCTGCGCCGCTACGGCTCCTGCCGCCATGCCGGTTTCGGTCTGGGCTTTGAGCGTATGGTTATGTACCTCACCGGCGTCAGCAACATCCGCGACGTGGAGCTCCACCCCCGTACCGTGGGCAACGCGGAATTCTAAAAAACCAAGGCGCCGTTTAAAAAACGGCGCCTTTTTGATAAGGAGACTATATGAATTTAACGGAACTCAAAGCAAAACTCGACGAAAACAGATATATCTACGACGATACCCTTGCCACCGTTCTGGCCGTGGCTCTGGAGCTGGGCCGGCCCCTGCTCATCGAAGGCGCTGCCGGCGTGGGCAAAACCGAGGTAGCCAAGGTCATGGCCTCCGCGCTGGATCGGGATCTCCTGCGTCTCCAGTGCTACGAAGGGCTGGACGAGAGCAAGGCCCTCTACGAGTGGAACTATCAGAAACAGCTGCTGGCCATTCAGGTAAACATGGGCAGCGAGGACAAGGATGCGCTGACCAGGAGCCTTTTCGGCGACGAGTACCTGCTGGAGCGGCCCCTGCTCCAGTCCATCCGCAGCGAGAAGCCCGTAGTTCTTCTCATCGACGAGATCGACAAGGCCGACGAGGAGTTTGAGGCCTTTCTTCTGGAGCTGCTGTCGGAAATGCAGGTATCCATCCCCGAGGTGGGCACGGTAAAGGCCCGGAGCATCCCCTTCGTGGTGCTGACCAGCAACCGGGCCCGGCCCCTTTCCGAGGCCCTGCGCCGCCGCTGCGCCTATCTCTATATCCAGTACCCCGATCTGGAAAAGGAGCTTCGCATCCTCCGGGCCAAGCTCCCGCAGGTGGACGAAGGCCTTGCCATGCAGGTGGCCGAGGCGGTGCAGAAGCTCCGGGCCAACGAGGCCATCCTGAAGAAGCCCTCCATCGCCGAGACGCTGGACTGGGCCAGCGCGCTGGAAACCCTGGGTGTGCGGATGCTCTCCCCGGACGTGGTAAAAAGCACCGCTGGCTTCGTACTGAAAAACAGCGAGGACATCGCCATCGCCGCCGATACCGTCTGCGGCCACAGTCATGACCACAGCTGCCACGGCCACGACTGTCACTGCCATGGCTGAAAACGGCATCTATCTGGAAAAGCTCTCCATCTTCGCCGACTGTCTGCGGCAGGAGGGTTTCTCTGTGGGTCTGCAGGAGACGGCGGACGCCGCGCAGGTACTGACCGCTCTGGGCTTTGCCGACCGTGCACAGGTCAAAACCGCCCTGATGACCGTCTTTGCCAAGAGTCGGGAGGAACAGCTGAGCTTCGACGGCATCTTCGATAACTTCTTCCTCTCGGAAAAGGCCATTCTGCAGCGGGCGCAGCTGCGCATGGAGCAGGAGCGGGAACGGCAGGCAGCCCGGCAGGCGGCACAGGAGGACTTTGACTTCTACGGTCAGACCGTGGAGCTCACCGAGGCGCAGCAGGACATCTATGTCTCCATGCCGCAGGAAGCCCGGGACAAGCTCCACAAGATCATGGAACGCTGGAAGGACAGCTATACCCGCAAGCCCGAACTCTATGGCAGCTTCATACACTCGGTCTTTACCCGTACCATTCTCGAAGAGCAGATGCGCATGGAGGACGCGGGTGTGGGCTGCTTCGATACCGACCCGGAAGTTGGATTATTATACCGTGACATCTCCCAGTTTCAGGATAAGGATATCCCCAAGGCCATCGACATGATCCATACCATTACCCAACAGCTCAACGGTGAACTCACCGCCAAGCGCCGCGCCCGGGGTCACGCCGGCAAGCTGGACTTTCGCCGAACCTTCCGCAAGGGACTGGAAACCGGCGGCAGCTTTTACCGCCTTGCCTACAAAAAGAAGCGAAACCGCCGCAAGCATCTGGTGCTTCTCTGCGACGTTTCCGCCTCCATGATCCAGTTTTCCGAGTTTGCCCTGCGCTTTATTCAGGCGCTGGACCATGTATCCGAAAGCTCCCGTACCTTCCTCTTTTCCGAGGATATGGTGGAAGCAGATGCTTTCAGTCTCCAAAATATGGACCTTTTCCGTAACTATGTCCGTACAACAGGGATTTACGGTCGGGGTACCGACCTTGGCGTAGCACTGGAAGGGCTCTGCAGCATGCAGCCCGCCGCCCTCAACGCGGCCACTACCCTCCTTATTCTATCCGATGCAAAAACCGTGGACGAGCAGCGGGCCCTCTGGTGGCTGCAGGAGGCCAAGCGGCAGGCAGGCCGGGTTCTCTGGCTCAACCCCATCCCCGAAAACAAATGGCCCTATCTCCGTTCCACCCAGATTTTTTCCAGTTTCTGCACCATGATCTCCTGCTCCACCCTTAGCGCCCTTGCCTCCGCCTGCCGCAGGCTGGGCAGTAAATAATTCATTAAAAATGAATTATTATAAATTAAAAACTGCTGCGATATTTCGCAGCAGTTTTTTTATCACTTCACAGCCTCTTTCAGAGCTTCCACCCGGTCGGTGCACTCCCACTTGACGCCCAGGTCCTCACGGCCCATGTGGCCGTAGGCGGCGAGCTGGCGGTAAATGGGCTTACGGAGATCCAGATCGCGGATAATGGCGCTGGGACGCAGGTCAAAGACCTTATTGACGGCCTCGGCGATCTTCTCATCGGAGACAATACCGGTGCCGAAGGTGGTCACGTAGGTGGAAACGGGGTGTGCCACACCGATGGCGTAGGCCAGCTGCACCTGGCAGCGGCTGGCGAGACCGGCGGCCACCACATTCTTGGCCACCCAGCGGGCCGCGTAGGCACCGGAGCGGTCCACCTTGGTAGGGTCCTTACCGGAGAAGGCACCGCCGCCGTGGGGGGCGCTGCCGCCGTAGGTGTCCACGATGATCTTGCGGCCGGTGAGACCGCTGTCGCCCTGGGGACCGCCGATGACAAAGCGGCCGGTGGGGTTGATGAAGAAGCGGATGTCGCCCTTATTGAGCTCGGCGGGGATGCAGGGCAGGGCCACATGCTCGATCATATCGGCGCGGATCTGCTCCAGCGTGGCCTCGGGGGCGTGCTGCGTGGAGATGACCACGGTGTCGATGCGGACGGGCTTGTTCTGCTCGTCGTACTCCACGGTGACCTGGGTCTTGCCGTCGGGACGGAGGTAGTCGAGGGTGCCGTTCTTGCGGACCTCGCTGAGACGCTTGGCCATCTTGTGAGAGAGGGAGATGGGCAGGGGCATCAGCTCGGGGGTTTCGTCGCAGGCATAGCCAAACATCATGCCCTGGTCGCCGGCACCGGTTTCCAGCTCAGCTTCCTCGCCGCCGGCCTTGGCCTCCAGAGACTCGTTCACGCCCATGGCGATGTCGCCGCTCTGCTCGTCGATGGTGGTGATGACGGCGCAGGTATCGCAGTCAAAACCAAACTTGGCCCGGTCGTAGCCAATCTCACGGACAACGCTGCGGGCAATGTGGGGAATGTCCACATAGCACTCGGTGCTGATCTCACCCATAATGTTCACAAGACCGGTGGTAACGGTGGTCTCGCAGGCCACATGGCCCTTGGGGTCCTTTTCAAGAATAGCGTCCAGAATGGCATCGGAGATCTGGTCGCAGATCTTATCGGGATGACCCTCGGTGACGCTTTCGGAAGTAAAGAGATAGTGTGCCATTTTCAGTCCTCCTAAAAAAAATATCGCCTCGCCTTACGGCGGAGCGACGCAATTGGGACTTCCAACTCATCTTTCGACTTCCGCCGACGGATTTGGCACCTTATGCTCTATGCACAGGTTGCCGGGCTTCACAGGGCCGTTCCCTCCACCTCTCTTGATAAGCCGTATTCGGTTTGGCCAGAGTATTATATACTTTGCCCATATACTTGTCAAGATTTTTTCATTTTTAGCATACTTATATTAATATATATTATCCGCTTTTTCTTTACTTACTGTTGAAAATGTGGTATAATAGAAGGGTATTATGACTATCTCTGCGCTTTAACAGGGGGAGGGTGAAAAAGAGAATGAATTCCCTGCAGGACATATGGAACAGCGTCATGGAAAACATGGCCCAAACGCTTACGCCCACGGCCATGAACACCTGGTTTGCCGACTGCAAACCCGTGGAATTTTCCGAAAGCCGTATGGTCATCCATACCAATACCGACTTTAAGCGAAACATTATCGCCAGCCGGTATGCCGACAATATCCGCCAGATTCTCTATGATATTTTTTCCGCGCCCATTGAGCTGATCATTCTCTCCGGCGAGGAGCTGGACAATTACCGGGAGCAGCAGAAGGGCAACGACCCCTTTGGCGAGCTGGTGGCAGATTTTACCTTTGATAACTTTGTGGTGGGCTCCTCCAACAAGTTTGCTCATGCCGCAGCCATGGCGGTATCCCGAAACCCCGGCAACATTTATAACCCGCTCTTCATCTATGGTAACTCCGGTCTCGGAAAAACCCATCTGCTGCTGGCCATTGGTCAGTATATTCATGAGACCATGCCGGAAAAAAACATTGTTTATACCAAGAGCGAAGAATTTACCACCGAGCTGATCCGCTCCATCCGTGAGGGCAGCACCGAGGATTTCCGCCAGCGCTACCGGAGCGCGGATCTCCTTCTCATGGACGATATTCAGTTTATCAGCGGCAAAAACTCCACGCAGGAGGAATTTTTCCATACCTTCAATACCCTGTATCTGGCCGGCAAACAGATTGTTGTCACCAGCGACCGTCCCCCCATGGAGATGCGCACACTGGAGGACCGTATCCGTACCCGTCTGGAGGGCGGCCTCATGGCCGACGTACAGTCCCCGGATCTGGAAACCCGCATGGCCATTACCCGCAACAAGGCCAGTCTTCTGGGCATGCATCTGCCGGACAACGTAGTGGAATATATTGCCGAAAACATCACCTCCAACATCCGCCAGCTGGAAGGCGTTGTCAAGCGTCTCACCGCCTACAAGGAAATTCTCAACGATAACATCAGTGTGGACAGCGTTAAGCGGGCCATCAAGGACGTAATCCATATTGGCAACTATGTACCCACGCCGGATATTATTACCGGAGAAACGGCCCGCTTCCTTGGGCTGGATGAGGAAAGCATCCGGGGTCAGAGCCGCGCCAAGGACATTGCTCTGGCCCGACAAATTGCCATGTATCTCTGCCGTAATCTTACCAATCTTTCTCTGGCAGACATCGGACGTCATTTCAGCGACAGAAACCATGCCACCGTACTCTCCTCCATAAAAAAGGTGGAGGATATGGTCCGTACCAGACCGGACATGGCCGCTACCATCCGGGATATTACGTCCAATATCAACTCAAAGAACTAAATCAACAAATTGATGTTGAAAAGTCGGTTAATTATGTGGAAAATTCAGGAAAAAGTTTTTCCAAAAAAATGCTGTGGAAAGCTGAAAAATCTTCAACATTTTTCTCCACAGGAAAAATCAAGGCTTTTCAAGGGTTTTATGCGGTTTTCCACATTTTTTTCCCCTACTGCGTACTGTTACTAAAAAAATTATCTTTCTTTCTGTATAGAGGAGGAATTTTACCATGAAATTTACCTGTGAAAAGTATCTTCTGGATGCTGCCGTAATCACCGCCGGCCGGGCGGCGCCTCCCAAAAGCCCTGTTCCCGCGCTGGAAGGTATTCTGGTGGAGGCCACCCACAGCGTTACCCTGACCGGTTATGATCTGAAACGCGGCATCTATACCACCTTTGCCGCGGATGTCTCCGTTCCCGGCAGCGTGGTGCTGCCTGCCCGTATTTTTGGTGAAATTGTCAGAAAGCTGCCCGACGGTATTGTAACCGTGGTTTCTGACGATAATAACATGGTAAATATCTCCTGTGGTAATGCAGACTATAACATCATGGGCAACGACAGTGAGGATTATCCCGAGCTGCCCTCCATGGACTATGCCAACTCCCTGACTCTGACCCGGGAAAAGCTGGGACGTATGATCAGTGAGACCAACTTTGCTGTTTCCGACAACGAGAGCCGTCCGGTTTATACCGGTGCCCTCTTTGAGGTGGAAAACGATGTTCTGACCGTGGTGGCCATTGACGGTTATCGTCTGGCTCTGCGCCGGGAAGAAATTGATAAGTGCGACAGCGAGTCCATGCGCTTTATTGTACCCGGAACCGCACTCAGCGATATGGAGAAGATCTGCGCCGGCGGCGAGGGCGATGTTCGGATTACCGTGGGCAGCAAGCATATTTCCTTTACCGTGGGTGATACCATTCTGATTACCCGGCGGCTGGAGGGTGAATTTTTGAACTATCGCAAAACCGTACCCTCACAGTTTCCCATTCAGGTGAAAGCCCGGCGCACCGAGCTGATCCGCTGTGCCGAGCGTGTTTCTCTGATCATTGACGACCGGGCCAAAAACCCCCTGCGCTGCCGTTTTGGCAACGGTGAGCTGAAAATTTCCTGTGCCACGCCTCTGGGCCGGGCCGAGGATACCTGTACGCTGGAGGGTAACGGCGGTGACACGCTGGTTGGCTTTAATAACAGTTATCTTTTGCAGGCGCTGAAGGCGGCCCCGGCGGATGAGGTTACCGTGAACATTACCAACGGCAACTCTCCCTGTGTGCTGCTGCCCTCCGACGGCAGTGATGCCTTTTTGTACATGATCCTGCCCGTGCGTCTGCACAGCGGGGAATAAATGCGCGTAGATTGTATTAAAACCGAAAATTTTCGTCTTCTGCAAAGGCAGGAGGTGGAATTTGGAGAAGGAATAAACGTTATCTGCGGCAGCAATGCTCAGGGAAAAACCACATTGCTGGAAGCAGTTTATCTTCTCACCGGTATGAAAAGCTTTCGCACCCGTTTTGATAAGGATTTGATCGCGTTTGGAGCGGATCATTCCTTTCTGGAAGGGCAGGTGGAAGCCTGCGGCCGGCGGCAGCAGGTGGATATGCGCTTTCAGCGGGGTAAGACCCGACAGATCCGGGTAAACGGCGTGGTGAGAAAAGCCGCGGAGCTGACGGAAAATCTTACGGCGGTGCTTTTCAGTCCCGATGATTTATTGCTGATTCGGGGCGGGGCGGCCGAGCGGCGGCGGATGATGGATATGGCCATCTCCCAGCTGCGGCCCGGATACCGGACGCTTCTTTCCGACTATAGCCGGGTTTATGAAAACAAGACCCGCATTCTGCGGGACTGGCGGGAAAAGCCTTCTCTGCTGGAGCCGCTGGATGAGTTTAATGCTTCGCTGGCCATGTACTCGGCCCGGCTGATCCGCTATCGTGCTTCCTTTGTCCGTCGGCTGCAGGAGACGGCGGCTCCCATACACCGGGAATTTTCCGGCGGCAGCGAGGAGCTGCAGGTTTGCTATGCTACGGTGAGTACCGTGACGGATACGGCGGCCGCCGAAAGGCAGATCTACGAGGAGATTATGGACCGGCAGATGCAGCTGCGGCAGGCAGAGCTGGAGGCGGAGCTTTGTCTGGTGGGAGCTCATAAGGACGATATGCCCATATTTATCAACGGCATTGATGCCCGGAACTTTGCCTCCCAGGGTCAGACCCGTACCGCAGCCCTCTCATTGAAAATGGGGGAGCGGGATATATTCCGGCAGGAGACCGGAGAGAGTCCCGTGCTTCTTCTGGACGATGTTTTGTCGGAACTGGATAAAAGCCGGCAGGAGTTTGTTTTAAACCGCATTCAGGGCGGGCAGACGCTGATTACCTGCTGTGATGAAGAAAGTGTATCCCGGCTCATTGGCGGAAGCATTCTTCGTCTGGAAAAGGGGAGGGTCTGCTGATGTATCTGCATCTGGGCGGTGATATGGTGGTAGCCACAGAGGCTGTGCTGGGCATCTTTGATCTGGACAATGCCAGCTGGTCCAAACATACCCGCGCCTTTCTGCGGCGGGTACAGCAGGAGGGACGGGTCATCAATGTCACGGAGGATCTGCCCCGCTCCATGGTTCTCTGCCGGGTAAACGGCGAGGAACGGGTATATATTTCCCTTTTGAGCAGCGCAACACTGATGAAACGTGCTGAGGGTGGCCTCGGCGGAATAGAAGATCTGGAGAAATAGAGAGGAAAAAACATGCCCTATATCAGTTATAACATTGGTCTTACCGGCAGCCGTTTTTTTGACACCGTACTTATCATGCGGGCAAAGGAACTGGTAAAGGAATATCCCGGCATGAAGGTGGATGTGGTGGTGGATAAGCACATTATCATCTCCGGGGATATTACCGCAGAGGGTGCGGAAAAGCTCCACGAGGAACTGGCTTGCTACAGCAGCTGATTTTGAGGAAGTGTAAGTATGTCTGAATTGGAAAGCAAGGTTAATCAGGAATATAACGCCAGTAATATCCAGGTTCTGGAGGGTCTGGAAGCGGTCCGTATGCGTCCGGGCATGTACATCGGCTCTACCTCGGCCAGTGGTCTGCACCACCTGGTCTATGAGATTGTGGACAACGCCATCGACGAGGCTCTTGCCGGTTACTGCAACCGCATCACCGTGACCATCGAGCCCGGTGACGTGATCGCCATCACCGACAACGGCCGCGGCATTCCCGTGGACGTGCAGGAGCAGACCGGCAAGCCCGCTCTGGAGGTGGTCTTTACCGTTCTCCATGCCGGCGGCAAATTCGGCGGCGGCGGTTATAAGGTATCCGGCGGCCTCCACGGTGTGGGTGCCAGCGTGGTTAACGCTCTCTCCGACTGGCTGGAGGTCCGCGTTCACAAGAACGGCAAAATTTACGAGATGAAGTTCTCCCGGGGCCATGTGACCCAGGAGATGAAGGTCGTGGGCGAAACCTACATCACCGGCACCCATGTCCGCTTTCATCCCGATCCGGAGATGTTTGATGAGACCGTTTATAACTACGAAACGCTGCATACCCGTATGCGGGAGCAGGCCTTTTTGAATGCCGGTCTTTTTATCTCCACGGAGGATCTCCGCTTTGAAGAGCGCATTTACGATGAGATGTGCTATGCCGGCGGTATCCGGGAGTTCGTTACCTATCTCAATAAAAACAAAACCCCCGTCAGTGCCGACGTAATCTACATGAACGGCGACCGGGAGGGCAGCACCGCCGAGGTGGCCATGCAGTGGAACGATGGCTACAACGAGCTGCTGGTTTCCTTTGCCAATAACATCCATACCCCCGAAGGCGGCATGCACGAGACTGGCTTCAAGGCCGCTCTTACCCGCGTGCTCAATGCCTACGGTCACGAAAAGAAGCTCCTGAAGGAGGACGAGAGCCTTTCCGGCGACGACTGCCGTGAGGGCATCACCGCCGTCATCAGCGTCAAGCTGGAAAATCCCCAGTTTGAGGGTCAGACCAAGGCAAAGCTGGGAAACAGCGAGATTCGTACGCTGGTGGATGGCGTGGTCAGCGAGAAGCTGGCCGTCTTTCTGGAAGAAAACCCCGCCGTGGGCAAGTCTATTATTGAAAAAGCCGGTATGGCCGCGAGAGCCCGTGAGGCCGCCCGCAAGGCCCGTGAAAAGGTTCGCCACAAGAGCGTGCTGGAGTCCGGCCAGATGCCCGATAAGCTGCAGGACTGCAACGAGCGGGACCCCGCCCTCTGCGAAATTTACATTGTCGAGGGTGACAGCGCCGCGGGCAGCGCCATTCAGGGCCGCGACAGCCGTTTCCAGGCCATTCTCTCCATGTGGGGCAAGATGCTCAACGTGGAAAAGGCCCGGGAGGAGAAGATTATCGGCAACGATAAGCTCTATCCCATGATCCTCGCTCTGGGCGCCGGTATCGGTAAGGACTTCAACATTGATAAGCTCCGCTATCATAAGATCATCATTATGGCCGATGCCGACGTGGACGGCTCCCACATCCGTACCCTGCTGCTGACCTTCTTCTTCCGCTACATGCGTCCGCTGATTGAAAACGGCTATGTTTACTCCGCCGTGCCGCCTCTCTATAAGCTCACGAGAGGTAAGAAACAGCGGGTGGCCTACAGCGACGAAGAGCGCGACCGGGTCAGCGCCGAGATGCGCGGCGACAATCCCAACGCCGTCATCGACATCAGCCGCTTCAAGGGTCTCGGCGAGATGGACCCCGACGAACTCTGGGAGACCACCATGGATCCGGAAAAACGTACCCTGCGCCGCATTACCCTGGCCGACGCCGTCCGCGCCGACGAGATCTTCACCATCCTCATGGGCGAGGAAGTGGAGCCCCGTCGTGAGTGGATCGAGAGCAACGCCAAATATGTGGTTAATCTGGATATTTAAGGAGGGGAGTAAACTTTGGCACAGCATAACCGTGATTATAAGCCCGAGGATATTCTCTTCCCCGAGCAGCATATTGTGGAAAACGAACTGGTCAGCGAGATGCAGACCAGCTACATCGACTATGCCATGTCCGTCATCGTCGGCCGGGCCCTGCCCGATGTCCGCGACGGTCTGAAGCCCGTTCACCGCCGCATCCTCTACGCCATGTATGAGGATAACCTGACCCATGACAAGCCCTACCGTAAGTGCGCCACCGCCGTTGGTGACGTGCTGGGTCGTTATCACCCCCACGGGGATGCCAGCGTTTACGATGCGCTGGTGCGTCTGGCGCAGGACTTCTCCATGCGTTATCCCCTCATCGACGGCCACGGCAACTTTGGCTCCGTGGACGGCGATCCCCCGGCTGCCTACCGTTATACCGAGGCCCGTATGTCCAGAATGGCCGCGGAGATCCTCCGGGACATCGAGAAGGAGACCGTGGACTTCCTGCCCAACTTTGACGAGACCCGCAAGGAACCGCAGGTGCTGCCCAGCCGCTTCCCCAACCTTCTGGTGAACGGCTCCAGCGGCATCGCCGTGGGCATGGCCACCAACATTCCGCCCCATAACCTCCGTGAGGTCATCGGGGCCGCCGTCTGTCTGCTGGATAATCCCGAGGCCGGGCTGGAGGAACTGATGGAGCACGTGAAGGGCCCCGACTTCCCCACCAAAGGCGTTATCATGGGCCGCAGCGGCATCCGTGCCGCCTATGCCACCGGCCGCGGCCACATCACCGTCCGGGCCAAGGCTGACTTTGAGGAATTTGGCCGGGATCACCGCACCCGCATCATCGTCCATGAGCTGCCCTATCAGGTCAACAAGCGCCAGCTCATCAAGACCATCGCCGAGCAGGTGAAGGACAAGCGCATGGAGGAGATCAGCGACCTCCGGGATGAGAGCGACCGCAACGGTATGCGCATTGTCATCGAGCTCAAGCGCGATGCCAATGCTCAGGTAGCTCTCAATAAGCTCTTTGCCCAGACCCAGATGCAGACCACCTTCGGCGTCAATATGCTGGCGCTGGTAAACGGTCAGTCCCAGCCAAAAATTCTCAATCTTAAGCATATTCTGGAAGAATACAATGCCTTCCAGATGGGTATTGTCCGCCGCCGGACGGAGTTTGATCTCCGGAAGGCCCGGGAGCGCGCCCATCTGCTGGAAGGGCTCCTGATCGCTCAGGACAACATCGACGAGGTCATCCGCATCATCCGCTCCCGCTACGACGACGCCAGAGAGGCGCTGATGGAACGTTTTGGGCTGGACGAGGTGCAGGCGCAGGCCATTCTGGATATGCGTCTCAAGGCCCTGCAGGGTCTGGACGTGGAAAAGCTCAAGGCTGAGTACGACGAGCTGCAGAAGAAGATCGGCTGGTTCCTGGAACTGCTGGGTGACGAGGTGAAGCTCCGGGCCCTTCTGAAGGAAGAACTGGAAGCCATCGCCAAAAAGTTTGGCGACGAGCGCCGCACCGAGATTCAGGACGTGGAGGACGATCTGGATATTGAGGACCTCATTGAGGAAGAACAGTGCGTCTACACCCTCTCCCATAAGGGCTACATCAAGCGCACCTCCGCCAGCGAGTACAAGGCCCAGGGCCGCGGCGGCAAGGGCGTGCGCGGCATGGCCATGCGCGAGGAGGACTTTGTGGAGACCGTGTTCACTGCCTCCACCCATGACTACATCCTGTTCTTTACCTCCCAGGGCCGCTGCTACCGGAAAAAGGGCTATCAGATCCCCGAGTCCGGCAAGAACGCCAAGGGCACCAACATCGTCAACATCATTCCGCTGGAGAGCGACGAGAAGGTCAACACCATGCTCCATGTGAAGACGCTGGAGCAGGAGGATCGCTATCTTTTCTTCTCCACCTTCCAGGGTACGGTCAAGCGCATACCCCTTTCCGCCATTAAGAACATCCGTGTCAGCGGTATCCGTGCCCTGACGCTGGACGAGGGCGACGAGCTCATCGACGTCCGTCTTACCCACGGCGACGACCGCATCCTCATGGTCACCCACGATGGCATGAGCATCTGCTTCGACGAAAACGACGTCCGTCCCATGGGCCGTCAGGCCGTGGGTGTCCGTGGCATTAAGCTGCGTCAGGGCGACTTTGTGGTGGGTGCGGCCAACGTAAGCGACGGCGGCGACATCCTCACCGTTACCGAAAACGGCTACGGCAAGCGTACCGACATCGCCGAGTACACCGTGCAGCTGCGCGGCGGTCAGGGTCTCAAAAACTACAACATCACCGACAAGACCGGCAAGGTCTGCGGCGCCAAGCTGGTTTACGGCACCGAGGACGTCATCCTTATCAGCGACGACGGCACCACCATCCGCATGGCTACGGACTCCATCTCCCGCTATTCCCGCGTGACGCAGGGTGTCCGCGTCATGAACCCCATGCCCGGCGCCCGGGTGCTGAGTCTGGCCAAGGCCGACAGGGAAGAGGACGAAAACGATGGAGCAGAAGAATAAGAACAAGAAAAAAACAGGTCTGGGCGGCATCCTCCTCATGGTGCTGATGCTGCTCAGCCAGTTTGCCGGGGAGGATGGGCTTATTGCTCTGATCCTTGTTCTGGCGCTGGGCGTTATGGGCTTTTCTGTCTATGTGATCGTAAAGGCCGCGAAAAAGGCAGGCACGGTCAGCAAAAAGTCTCAGGAGCCCTGTGAATTCGGCAAGGTAAACCATGCATTCTCCCACGATGCCAACCGGCGCATTACCCAACTGGATGGCTTCTACAGGGACGGCATCATCGACCGCAAGGAGTATGAGCTGCTGAAACAGCGCTGGAGTGAGTGAGGTCAGGCACGCTCGGGAGAGCGTGCCACATCTCATGGAAGGGATATTACCATGAAAAACATCATTCTTTATACCGACGGGGCCTGCAGCGGCAACCCCGGTCCCGGGGGCTGGGCGGCCATTCTCCGCTACGGCAGCAACGAAAAGGTGCTGAGCGGCGGCGAGGCGCTGACCACCAACAACCGTATGGAGCTCCTCGGCGTAATAAACGGGCTGCAGGCACTGAAGGAGAGCTGTCAGGTGACGCTCTACACCGACAGCCAGTACATCGTCAACGCCCTCAACAACGGCTGGCTCCGGGACTGGAAGAAGCGGGGCTGGAAGCGCCGGGACGGTGAGCTGAAAAATGCCGAGCTCTGGCAGACGCTGGACGGCCTCCTCGCCACCCATACCCTTACCGCCGTCTGGGTCAAGGGCCACGCGGAGAACGAGTACAACAACCGCTGTGACCAGCTCGCCGTTGCCGAGCGGGAAAAGTTCGCATGATTACCGAAAGCTTTGACTTGGCCGAGGCCATTCTCCGCCCGGAGCTGATGCATGAGCCCCTGAGTGAGAAGCGGCCCATTTGCCTTTTTACCTTTGTGGAGAGCAATTTTGAGCGGGTACAGCGGGAGTTTCCCTGCCGCCTCCTCACTTACGCCCACACCTGCCGACAGAAGCTGCCGGTGCTGGATGTGGAATATAAGGGGGAGCACTATGCCCTCTTTCTGACCCTCTCCATGGCGGCCTCCTGCGGCAATATGCTGGAGGAACTGCGGGTGATGCTGGGCATCGAAAAGCTCATCCTGTTCGGCTCCTGCGGGGCGCTGGATAAGGAACTGACCGCCGGGCGGCTCATCGTGCCGGAGCGCGCCTATCGGGACGAGGGCCTCTCCTACCACTATGCACCCCCTGCCGACTACATCACCGTAAAGAACGCTGACTACGTGGCGGCGCGCTTTGACGACTGGGGCGTGCCCTATGTCCGGGGTGGTACCTGGACCACCGACGGTCTCTACCGGGAGACCCGGGCCAACATGGAAAAACGCAGGGCCGAGGGCTGTCTGGCCGTGGAGATGGAAGTCTCCGCCGTGCAGGCCGTCTGCGACTACCGGGGGATGGAACTTTATAACTTCCTCCTCTGCGGGGATCTGTTGGATGCCCCCGAATGGGATGAGCGCATTCTCAACCAGCCCGGCGAGGCCGATGTCCAGTGGCAGAGCCTTCTCATTGCCCTGGAACTGGCCCGCTCCCTCCAAAAATAAACTTGCTTTCGCCTTTCGTTTAGGAGTATTCTTAACCCCATGGATGTTATCACACGAACCATACGGAATATACCCTCCCTGTCCACCCTCCCCGGGCGGATAGCGGAGGGCGCTCTGCCTGCGCTGATTACCGGCACATCCCCGGCCCTCCGGGCCATGCTGGCTGCGGCCATCCGGCAGGAGACGGGGCGGACAGTTCTGGTGATCAGCGCCGACGAAACGGAGTGCAGCCGCATGGCGGCAGACCTTCGCTTCCTCAGCGGGGAGGAATGCCCCCAGCTATTGGGCCGCGACCTTACGCTGCGCAGCGCCGACGTGGTCTCCCGACAGGGAGAGCAGGGGCGGCTGCGTATCTTTGACGCCCTTTTGAACGGGGACTGCGGCCTTGTGGCGGCCACGGCCTCCGCCCTTATGCAGCGGACGCTGCTGCCGGAAATCCTCCGGGAAACGGCATTCACTATCCATATGGATGGCCCCGACCCGGAAACGCTGGAGAGGGCGCTGCTCCGCTGCGGCTATAAGCGCTGCGACATGGTGGAAGGCCCCGGCCAGTACGCCCGGCGCGGCGGCATTGTGGATATTTTCTCCCCCGGATCCCCCCAGCCCCTCCGCGTGGAGTACTGGGGCGACGATGTGGACTCCATGGGTGTTTTTGACACCGACAGCCAGCGGCGGACGGAAAATGTGGAAAATTTCCGGATTTTGCCTGCGGCGGAGGCCCTTATTGGTCTTTCTCCCATGGGAGAAGGGGAGGTAATTGCCGCTTTGAAGCAGCAGGCCACCCGCTGCCGACGCAGAAAGGACGTGGGCGAGGCACAGGCAAAGGAGCTGCTGGCCGATGCCGAGCGTATTGCCCAACAGCAGAGCCTTCCCTGGGCCGACCGCTACCTGCCCTTCCTCTATCCGGACTATGCTACGGCGCTGGACTATTTCCCTGCCGATACCCTGGTGCTGATGGATGCCCCCGGCCGCTGCGGCGAGCAGGCGGGGGAATACTATAAACAGTTATCTGAGGACTGCGAGCTTCTGGCCGGCTCCGGTTTGCCGGTGCTGGACGCCGGGGATTACGCCCTTGGCTGGCAGGAGCTTTGCGAGAATTTGGCCTCCTTTGGCGTGGTGATGGCCGATGCCTTTACCGCCGGGCGCTATCCTCTTGCACCCAAATCCCTGCTGGAAACCTCCATCCGTCAGCTGCCCTCCTACGGCGGCAGCGTGGAGACGGCGCTGGAGGATATGCAGCACTATCTGCAGCAGCGCTACCATGTGGTACTGCTCTGCTCGGATAAGCGCCGGGCCGACGTTCTGGCCGGTATGCTGGAGCGAAACGGCATCCGTCCCCTGCGGGACTTCCCCAACGGCGAGCTGCCCCCGGCGGGCCGCTGCACCGTCACCGTGGGCGCCCTCTCCTCGGGTCTGGAGATCCCCGAGGCGGCGCTGGCCATCCTCACCGATACCCAGATGATGGCCCCGGGGCTGCGCAGCCGGAAGAAGAAAAAGGCCGTCAGCAACCGGGAGCGCATCAGCAGCTGTGCCGACCTCTCCGTGGGCGATCTCGTCGTCCACGAGACCTACGGCATCGGCCGCTTTGCCGGTATTTTCAAGATCCCCGTGGACGGCGTGGAAAAGGACTATGTAAAGATCAACTACGCCGGGACGGACTCCCTCTATGTGCCCGCCACCCAGCTGGACATGGTCAGCAAGTATGTGGGTGCGGGGGAGGAAAAGGTCGTCAAGCTCTCGAAAATGAGCGGCAACGAGTGGCAGCGGACCAAGATCCGCACCAAGGCGGCCGTGAAGGAGCTGGCTCAGGGACTTTTGAAGCTCTATGCCCAGCGGAAGAATACGCCGGGCCATGCCTTTTCCCCGGACCAGCCCTGGCAGACGGAGTTTGAGGAAAACTTCGGCTATGCCGAGACCGATGACCAGCTCCGCTGCATCCGGGAGATCAAGGCGGATATGGAGAGCGCCATGCCCATGGATCGCCTCCTCTGCGGCGACGTGGGCTACGGCAAAACGGAGGTGGCCCTCCGGGCGGTAATGAAGTGCATCCTCGATAATAAGCAGGCGGTGCTGCTCTGCCCCACCACGGTACTGGCCCGCCAGCATTACCAGACCGCCTCCCACCGCTTCTTCGGTTACCCGGTGACGGTGGATGTCCTCTCCCGCTTCAAGACCCCCAACCAGCTCAGACAGACCCTGCTGGATGTGAAAAGCGGCAAGGTGGACCTGCTCGTCGGCACCCATCGGCTGCTGCAAAAGGATATTCAGTTCAAGGATCTGGGCCTTGTCATCGTGGACGAGGAGCAGCGCTTCGGCGTTACCCACAAGGAAAAGCTCAAGGAGCTGACAAAGGGCGTCGATGTGCTGACGCTGTCCGCCACGCCCATCCCCCGGACGCTGAATATGGCCCTTTCGGGCCTTCGGGGTATGAGTACCATCGAAGAGCCCCCCCATAACCGCCAGAGCGTCCGCACCTTCGTCATGGAACACAGCTGGCCGGCGGTCATCGATGCCATGCGCCGGGAGCTGAACCGGGGCGGTCAGGTCTACTACTTACATAACCGCGTGGACAACATCGAGCGCACCGCCCTGAAGATCCGGGAGATGCTGGACGGGGCCAGCGTGGCCGTGGCCCACGGGAAAATGGACCAGGAACAGCTGGGTGCTGTCATGGACGACATGGTGGAGGGTAGGATACAGGTGCTGGTCTGCACCACCATCATCGAGACCGGTATTGACATACCCAATGTCAATACCCTCATCATCGAGGACGCCGACAAGCTGGGCCTTGCCCAGCTCCACCAGATCCGCGGCCGCGTGGGCCGAAGCGCCCGCCGGGCCAGCGCCTACCTCACCTACCGGAAGGACAAGGTGCTCACCGAGGTGGCAGAAAAGCGGCTCAGCGCCATCCGCGAGTTTGCGGAGTTCAACGCCGGCTTCCAGATCGCCATGCGGGATCTGGAGATACGCGGCGCGGGCAATCTGCTGGGCGCCGAGCAGTCGGGCCACATGATTGATGTGGGCTATGACCTTTACTTAAAGCTGCTGGAAGAGGCCGTGCAGGAGGAGAAGGGTGAAAAGCCTGCGGTGCGTACCGAATGCGCCGCCGACCTCTCGGTCAGCGCCAACATCCCGGAGAAATATGTACCCTCCGCCGAGCAGCGTATGGATCTCTACCGGCGTATTGCCCTCATCCGGACGGAGGAGGATGCCGATGACCTCACCGACGAGCTCATCGACCGCTTCGGCGATCCGCCTCCCAGCGTCAATGCGCTGGTGCATGTGGCGCTTCTCCGGGGCGAGGCCGGCCGGGCCGGTATCTCCGACATTGCGCAGAAGGGCTCCATGCTGCGCTTTGAGATCGTGGATTTTGATATGGAGCGCATTTCCGCCCTCTATGCCCTGCCCGCGTTCAAAAACCGGGTGAAGGTGGAGGCGGGGAAGACGCCGCGGCTGAGTCTGAAGCTGCGGGCCGGTGAACGTGTGATCGAGGCGGCGCGCAGCTTTGTGGCCGCCTGGGCCGATACTGAAAGAAAAGAGGAAACAACATGAAGAAGATTCTTGTCTGGCTGCTGTGCGTGGCTATGGTGCTGTCTCTGGCTGCCTGCGGTGCAGCGGAGGAGACCCCCGCGGCGGAAGAAGAGCCCGCGGTGGAGGAGACTCCCGCCGCCGAAGGCGAAGCCGCCGTCTCCGAGGAGGAGGCCAAGGAGGAGTATGAGGCCATGATGAAGGCCTACATAGCGGCGATGAATACCCTGGGCAGCAAGCTCAACGCCTTTGATGCCGATGCCGTGGTCATGACCGTGGACGGTGAGGAGGTCACCTGGGACGTGTATTTCTACATGCTCTGCCGCTCCATTGCCGCCTATGTGGAGCAGATGGGCACGCTGCCCGAGGATTTTGACATGGCGCTGGGCGAGAATATGACCCTGGGCCAGTATTTCAAGGAGAACGCCGAGGCCTATCTGAAGTACTATGTCAGCACCGCGGTGGAAGCGGCGGAGCGCGGCATTGAGCTGGATGCCGAGGGCGAAGCGGCGCTGGAGGAGGCCTGGACCGCTCTTTGTGAGGAAAAGGGCGGGGAGGAAGAACTGATCAAGCAGCTGAGCATGCAGGGCTTCACCAAGAACGCCGTTCTCTATTATGCCAATGTGGACAGCCTCTGTGAGGCGCTGGCCAACGATATTTACGACGGCAGCGACATCACCAATGCCGACGCCGAGGAGTGGGCTGCCAATAACAACATGGTCCGCGCCAAGCACATCCTCCGTCTGACCGAGGGTGTCAGCGAGGAGGAGAAGGCGGAGATTCTTGCCGATATGGAAGCCGTTTTGGCGGAGCTGCAAACTCTGGTGGGCGATGAAGCCGCGCTGGGTGAGCGCTTCCACGAGATCATGCTGGAAAAGAGCGAGGACAACGGCCTCCTCTACTTCCCCGAGGGCTATGTCTTCGGCACCGGCGAGATGGTGCCTGAGTTTGAGGCCGCGGCCTTTGCGCTGGAGCCCAACGGCCTTTCCGAAATTGTGGAGACCTCTTACGGCTACCACATCCTGCTGCGCCTTCCCATGGATGTCAATATGTCCGTGGAGTTTGACGGGGAGCAGTTCACTCCTCTCTGGGCCAAGGTGGCCGCAGACCTCTTCAACGCCGATCGCGCCCAGTGGGCCGCCGACGCCGAGGTGGTCTATTCCGATGCCTTTGCCGACTTTACGGTGGCATCCCTTTTTGCCTGATACAAGATATTGGGGTATACTATTATAATATAATAGTAGGAACGGCTTTTTTCTTCGCACATTTCTCTTTTCCAAAAGAGAAATGTGCGCCAAAGAGAAAACTGCAAGGGGGGCTCCAAAAAGCCGCCCCCCTTGCATCCCCCCAAGTAGACTTAGAACGTTGTCTGCAAAATAAATACGGCTCATCCCTATATGGAAATTGGCTGAAGCATTACAAGGAGGTATCCGTGTAGTGCTGCGTCGACCAATTCCCTCTTAGGGATGAGCCTTTATTTTGTGGCTAAAGCGTTTCTGTTTTCCCGGGGGGTGTGGGGGCGATTTTTTAAAGCCCCCACCGTTTTCTTTCTTTGGCCAAGCCTGTTTCTTTCTTTTTGCCAAAAGAAAGAAATGGCGAAAAAACCGCTCTCCTTATATTTTTCCCCTTGCCTTGCCCACCACAAATACCACCGGCAGCAGGATAAAGAGAAAGAGAAAATGCAGCCGGGGGATCAGGTGTTCGGCCATGGCCTGCAGGGCAAAGGACGTGGGTGCGCAGAGGAAGCCGATGGCCACCGCGGCCACAGTGACACCCACAGCAAAGATGCGCCGCCGTCCCTCCCCGCCGCCAAAGACAAAGCAGAGATTGGAGGCCGCCACATGACAATAGAGAGCCACCAGCACAAAGTCTGTCAGCACCCACTGAACAATGATTACCGCTTCGATGCGTTCCAACAGGTTAAAGAGCCGCACATCCCGGATCAGCACAAAGAAGGGGTGGCGCATGGCCCCGGTAAGGGCCGGACCGAAACAGCCAATGGTAACAAGACCCAGCAGGAAGACCAGGGCCAGCGTACCCAAAAGGGGCGGCAGAAGACTGCGGCCCACGTTTCCCCGCTCCACCCGCTGCTCCAGAAAGGCGGCGTAGACCGTGAAGCAGAGGGTGTTGGCCACCGGCAGGGCGCCCAGAAACGCTGAGCGTATATCTTCCCGGCTCAGCGGCAGGAGATTGGCCGTCTCGATGTTGGGCAAGGCGCTCCAGAGGATCAGCAGCAGCGAGAAGATCAGCAGTGGCCGCGCCGCCTCGGCACAGCGGCTCAGCACCTTCAGCCGGCCCAGTCCCGCCATCAGGCCCAGCCCCGCCAGAGTCAGGATAAAGAGCGTGGGGCGGCTGTTGGGATAGACGGCAGCAACGAAGCGGTCGGCCCCGGCCCGCAGCACAAAGCCCATGTAAAAGACCACCCAGCCTGTAAAGGCCAGCAGCAGGGTTTTTCCCGGAAAGGGCCCCAGGGCCTTGCAGATCTGGTGCTGCAGCCCCTCGTGCTCCCCCCTTGTTTTCAAAAGGCCGTGGAGCAGCCATACATACAACAGCAGCGGCGGCAGGGCAAAGAGAGGCGAGAGCCAGCTGCCCCGTCCGCCTATATGCACCGTGGCCCGGGGCAATTGCCGAATCACCGGGGACAGGAGGGCTACCCAGCCCAGCGTCAACAGCTGCCGTCGGGATAGGATGCTGAGTTTTTCTTCATCCATGGATCTCGTCCTCCGGTGCGTTTCCAGCAAAGAGAATGTCATAGCTGCGCTCCACCCGCCCGCGGACCTTCGGCACTACGCGCAGCGTCTCCGGTGTGGGTTTTGCCGGGCTGACATAGCGCCACAGCTCCAGAAAGTCGGCGCCGCATTCCTGCCACAGTGTCAGCGCAGCCTCCACCCGACTTTGGATCCAGACAGCAAACTCCTCCTCCAGCAGAGGCAGCAGCTCCTCGTGGGTGGGGTTGCCCGGGTCGGAGGAGACAACGCTGGCGCGGCATTCGATCTCTGCGGCCAGCGACAGTCTGCCGTCTGCGTCCCGGCAGGGGCGGAAACGGCTTCTGGCATCGGCCATCTCCAGCGTGACAAGGCCGGGATCGCCGGGCAGCAGCACGTTGCCGGTTCCCGTCTTATTGAGCAGGAGGCAGATGCCCTCTGCTGCCTCCCGACCGGAGAAGGCGCAGAGCTTCCAGTCGCTGAAAACCGCGAAGCCGGTTTCCAGCGCCGTTACCCCATCCGGGGCGGAGGGGACGTTTTCTGCGGTCTTTGCCATGCGGACGCTGGTACAAAGTCCGGCTCCGCTGCGGCTCATCCGGGAAGCCAGTTCCCGGAGGGTGAAGGGGTAGGCCTTGCCGCGGCGCTCCACGTCGCGCTCCAGCGACAGCAGCACCGCCGTAATCTCATAGAGCTTATCGGCGCTGCCGCTGATCAGCTCCCTGGCCGTGCCGCCCTCCACCACAAAAACGGGCAGATCCAGCCGGGTCTGTATCCCGCGCTCAAACCAGTCCAGCAGCGTTTCCAGCCCGTGCCGGGCGGCCTCCTCGCCCACCAGCACATAGCGGATGTGGGCAAAGAACAGATCCTCCCGGGCCGACCAGTCCTGCAGCAGTTCAATGGCCTGTGGGATGTCCGGCGCGCTGGCACTCAGCAGGGACGAGGGAAGCTTCTCCGTCTCCTCGCCGGAGGATACCGTGATGGTGATCTCCCCATCTTCCCAGTCAAAGCCGAAGGTCTGCACCAGCTGCAGATCCTCCACAGCCCGGAAGTTGGCATAGACCGAGCCTGTTGGACTGCAGCCGGACAGGGTGAGCAGAGCCGCCAGTATGAAAGCCAGAGTCTTTTTCATGCCTGTCGCCTCCTGTTCTTTCCGCACAGGGAGGAGTCCCGGAACTTGTTTATCCGCAGCGGCGGCCGGAGGAGGGCTTTCATCAGTCCCATAGGGCCGCCGTCGGCCAGGGGATAGAGAAAGGCCACGCCGCAGCATTCCATGCTGCAAAGCCGCCAGAGCAGTACCACCAGCCCGACCATCAGCCCATAGAGGCCCAGAAAGAGGGTGCAGAGCGACAAAAGAAAGCGCCAGATACGTATGGCGGCGCCCATCTGCTGATTGGGCTGGGTGTAGCCTGCGATACCGGCAAAGGCCACCACGATCACCGCGATGGGGGAAACCACCCTGGCCTCCACCGCCGACTGGCCAACAATCAGCGTACCGATGATGGACACCGTGGTGCCTGCCTGCTCCGGCAGCCGCAGCCCGGCCTCCTGCAGGAGACCGAAGGCCGCCAGCATTCCCAGAATTTCCGCCCCTGTGGAGAAGGGAACGTTCTGCTTGGACTCTATGATGCTCTCCAGCAGGCGGTAGGGAATCATCTCCTGGTGATACATGGCCACGGCCACATAGAGGGCCGGCAGCAGCAAAGAGGTCACCAGAGCGCCCCAGCGCAGCAGCAGCAGGGAGGAGGCCACCGCTGCGTGGATGGAGCGGTCTTCGGATACCCGCATCAGCTCCGGCAGCGTACAGGGCAGGGCCAGGGCCTGGGGAATGCCGTCGATGAGGAGGGCCACCCGTCCCTGCAGCAGCAGCCGGGCCAGCCGGTCCGGTCGCTCGGTATAGAGAAGCTGGGGGAACATATTTCGCCGCCGGGGAGAAATGTACTCCGCTATGTCCCCCAGGGCGGTAACGCCGTCAATGTCGATGGCGCGCAGGGCGTCCAGCAGCCGTTCTGCGTTCTCGCGCCGGGCAATGCCTTCTATATATAAAACGCTCACCCGGGTGCCGCTGCGCCGTCCGATGCAAAGCTCCGTGTTCTTCAGCTCCGCCGTCCGAAGCCTCCGGCGCAGAAGGCCGGTATTGATCCGCAGCACTTCCGTAAAGGCCTCCTTGGGTCCCAGAATGCTCTTGTCCAGCTTGGGTTCGCCAATGCTCCGGTGGATCTGGCTGCGGCTGTCAAAGCAAAGGGCGGTGCCTGGGAGCAGCAGCACGGCAAAGCCGTTCAGGAGATCCTCCCGCAGCTCCTCCTCGCTTTCCCTGCGCCGAACCGTTACGTTATATATGGAACCGGAGAGCATGGCTTCCACGCAGGCCTTCTCGCTCTCTGCCCGGGCCAGAGCCGGGTTTTCGCCCAACGGACGCAGCACCGTCTCCGCAAGGTCTATGCTGCCCACCAGCCCCTCCATCCAGAAAAGCGTTCCCGTCACCCGACCACCCTCGCCAAACTTCACTTTTCTCTCCATAAAATCTGCGCAGTCCGAAAAAATTTTTTTCAGAAATTTTTCGGAAGGGTGGCTTTTTTCGCCCCGAATATTCATTTTTTGTCCTCGAATTTGATTGACATAATGCAACATGTAGGTAGTATATCCAGCCCGGAACACAATATTTTGGGAGCCAAAAAGTTCCCCAAAAAAAGTTCAAAAAAATTAAAAAAGTGCTTGACATTTGGTATTCTGGGTGTTATTATAGCCAAGCGCTCAAGACGAGGGGCCACGAAAGAGCCCGAGCCGAGAGCCAAAGAGTGTACCTTGTAAATTGAACAAAGAAGAAACAGCTTATGCAAATAAGCACCAGATTAAGGGTTCTTTTAAGTCGAAAGACTTAATTCAAAAGATT
>SVLG01000022.1 GCA_015068055.1 Oscillospiraceae bacterium
CGGCCAGAACGAACTGACCGTCGGCGCGCTTGGGCCCGAGACGCTTAGACTCGCTGTCACGGCCGTTACGGGTGCTGCCCATGCCTTTTTTATGTGCCATATTGGATTACACCTCCTAAGTCAAATGTGTGTGGGAAATCAAGCGTTGATAGCGGTGATCTGGATCTTGGTGTAGGGCTGACGATGGCCCTGGGTACGCCGGTAGTTCTTCTTGGGCTTCATCTTGTAAACGCGGATCTTCTTGCTCTTGCCGTTCTTCACCACGGTGGCGGTGACGGTAGCGCCGGCCACGACGGGAGCGCCGAACACGGAAGATTCCTCGTCAACGATGGCCAGAACCTGGTCGAAGGTGACGGTCTCGCCGGCTTCCACGGGAAGCTTCTCAACGAAAACGACATCATCCACGGCCACGCGGTACTGCTTACCGCCGGTAACGATGACAGCGTGCTTCATGAATACATCCTGCCTTTCTGCAGACTCGCTCTCCGGGGTGGGATCGCTCCGCTTGTAAACCCCCTCAATGCGGCCAGAATAATATACCATCAAAGACGCCGCTTGTCAACAGAAATTTCTGTTTTCTTTAAAAAATCAGCTTTCCGGAGCCGGGTTTTCTTCGCTGTAAATATCCCGGTAAAGGGAGACAAACTGCTCGAGGCAGATACCGTTTTCCATGATATATTTGGCAGCTTCCACGCCCACATAGCGGAAGTGCCAGGGTTCATAAATAACACCGGTAACGGACTGAGGGGCATCGTAGCTGGTGGTGCCGCTGTGTTCCTTGGGGTAGCGGACGATAAAACCGTAGTCCTGACAGTTTTTGCTCATCCACTGGTAGAGAGCGGTGTTCTCCAGCGAGGAGTCTTTCAGCTCATAGTAGCGGTCGGTGATGTCGGCGGCGAGACCGAGCTGATGCTCGCTGGTGCCGGGGAGAGCCACGATGGTCCAGGCAGTGGCCCGGTCATAGCCCTGATTGAGCTTGCGCTGGAAGTTGGCGGACTGGTCGGCGTAGGTTCGGTAGGTGGAGGAGAGATAGACGCTGAGACCCTGTGCCTTGGCAGCATCCATAAAGAGCGTCAGCGCCTCGCTGGCCCGGTTATCAAAGCGCTGGCCGTTGCCCATGTCGGCAAGGGGCGGCTCATATTCGTCGATGCTGTTCCAGTGGTTCACCAGTGTGTATTCCCAGCTGTTAATGTCAATTTCCGGAGGAGCGGGCAGCCCGGCAGCCAGAGCGCGGCCCGCGGGGGAATTGGGATCCGGTGTGGGTTCCGGGGTAGGTGTCGGTTCCGGTGTCGGTGTGGGAGCCGGGGTGGGCGTGGGCGCCGCGGTGGGTTCCGGTGTGGCCCAGACAACTTCCTCCACGGGGGCGGGAGACGGCTCCGCCTGAAAGCCGGGAGAGAGCAGGCGGATGATATAAACCACCGCCAGTGCAATGATGAGCAGTATCAGGATAATGAGTCGGGGTATGTTCTTTCGTTTCATGGAGTGTTATTCCTCGTCCAGTTCTTTTTTCAGCTTTTCCAAAGCCCGCTTTTCGATGCGGGAGATATAGGAGCGGGAGATGCCGCAGAGGGCGGCGGTTTCCCGCTGGGTTTTGGGTGTTTGCCCGTCCAGTCCGTAGCGCCAGAGGATGATCTGCCTTTCCCGGGGTGTAAGGACCGTGTCGATGAGGCCCCGGAGCGAGGAACAGAGTTCCCGGCGGCCAAAGTCCTCGGCCATGTCACTTTCGTCACAGAGTGTGTCCAGCAGGGAGAGGGAACTGCCATCCCCGTCGGCTTCCAGCGTTTCGGAGAGAGAAATATTCCCTGCGGTCTTTTTGAGACTTCGGAAATACATCAGTATCTCGTTTTCGATGCAGCGGGAAGCATAGGTGGCGAGTCTCACGCCCTTATCCGGCCGGTAGGTGCCGATACCTTTGATAAGGCCAATGGTGCCGATGGAGATGAGATCGTCCTGATCACACTCAGCGCTGTAGTATTTTTTCACGATGTGGGCCACCAGCCGGAGATTGTGCTCGATGAGGATGTTTCGGGCCTCCAGATCACCGGCACTGCTGCGTTCCACATAGGCGGCTTCCTCTTTGGCTGTGAGAGGCCGGGGAAAGGAGCCGGCCCGGTCCCCCAGCCGCAGCGAGAGCAGACTGCTCTGAAAGAGAAGCATGAATACGCCTGAAAGCATTTGACCAACCTCCCAAAATCGGTTGGTATCAGCGTATTCCGCTCCGGCCAGTCCCTATTCGCTCTTTATTTGCCGCACTTGGCGCTCAGCCACTTGAGAATGTCGTCGTATACCTCGTCCCGGTTTAGTTCGTTGAGCATCTCGTGCCGGCCGCCGGGGTAGAATTGGACGGTGACATCCTTCATACCCGCCTTGCGGAAGGCCTGATAGGCCCGGATAACGCCCTTGCCCTTTTCCCCCACGGGGTCACGGTCGCCGGACATGAAGTGGATCGGCAGGTCCTTTTTCATTTTCCGGAGATTCTGGCTCTGCGTGATAAAATCAATGCCTCCGAACATATCCGCAAGCATGCCGACGCTGGGGATCCAGCCGCAGCGAGGGTCGGCCACATAGGCATCCACAGCCGCCTCGTCCCGGCTGAGCCAGTCGCAGTTGGTGCGAAGCTTTACAATGCCCCTGTTGTAGCTGCCGAAGGCCATGTCGTAGAGAAGCCGGCTCTTATAACGGCTGCCTCTGCGCTTTATCTCCAGCGCGGCAACGGCAAGCCCGCCCTTGATGAGCAGGCGGGGCTGATGTCCGGTGCCGGAGAGGATGACACCGTCGAGGCCGGTCTGGCAGCGGATGATATAAGTCCGGCTCAGGAAGGAGCCCATGGAGTGACCGAAGAGATAGTAAGGCTTGCCGGGGAAGCGGGCGCAGGTGAGATCGTGGAGGGTACGCATATCCTCCACAACGTTGATCCAGCCATTCTCGTCGCTGAAGCAGCCCATGTTCTCCGGGGCAAGGATGGATGCACCGTGGCCCAGATGGTCGTTGAGAACCACGATGAAGCCGTTTTCTGCCAGAAAATGGGCGAAGTCATCGTAACGCTCTATATGCTCGGCAATGCCGTGAGCAATCTGAACGATGGCCCTGGCTTCTCTTTCCGGCATATACTCCCGGTAGCGTATCGGTGTTTTGCCGTCCGAAGATAAAAATGTTGCTTCCGACATTCGTACCATAGCAATTTCCCCCTGTCGGTGGTATAATACCACTATTATAATCAAATATCACCAAAAATCAAGGAGGATGCCCCATGAAGCCACATATTATCGCTCTCGATCAGGGAACCACCAGCTCCCGCGCCATTGTCTTTGATGCAGCCGGGCACATTGTGACCATGGCCCAGCACCCCTTTGAGCAGATCTATCCCCAGCCCGGCTGGGTGGAGCATGACCCTATGGTGATCTGGGCCTCGGAGAAGCAGGCGCTGCAGGAGGCCTTTGAGCAGAGCGGCCTTGCTGCCTGCGACATTGCGGCCCTCGGCATCACCAATCAGCGGGAGACCACCATCGTCTGGGAAAAAGCTACCGGCCGCCCTATCCATAATGCCATCGTCTGGCAGTGCCGCCGCACGGCGGCCGATTGCGAGAAGCTCATCGAGCGCGGTCTCACGGACTATGTCCGGGAAAAGACCGGTCTTCTCATCGATGCCTACTTCTCCGGCAGCAAGATCGCGTGGATCCTTGAACATGTGGAGGGGGCCAGAGCGCGGGCCGAGCGGGGGGAACTCCTCTTTGGCACCGTGGAAACCTGGATCATCTGGCAGCTCACCGGTGGCCGGGTCCACGTTTCAGACTACTCCAATGCCAGCCGCACCA
Organism: Oscillospiraceae bacterium; assembly: GCA_015068055.1. The sequence continues at coordinate 3,816 of SVLG01000022.1, forward strand.
TGCTCATGGACATCGAGAAACTCCGTTGGGACGAAAGACTCTGTGCCGAGGTGGGTGTGCCCATGTGTATGCTGCCCCGCCTCGTAAGCAACAGCGAGGTCTATGGCAGCGTGGCCGGGGGCATCGAGGGGCTGGAGGCTCTGGCGGGCGTCCCCATCGCGGGCGCCGCCGGCGACCAGCAGTCGGCTCTGTTGGGTCAGGGCTGCATCAGTCCCGGCGAGGCCAAGAATACATACGGCACCGGCTGCTTTGCCATGATGAGTACCGGTACCACGTCGCCCCGGAGCGCCCATGGCCTCGTTACCAGCGTGGGCTGGGCGATTGGAAATTATGTAAACTATTGTCTGGAGGGCAGCGTCTTCAACGCCGGCAGCAACGTTCAGTGGCTCCGGGATGAGCTGCAGCTGATCCAAAGTGCTGCCGAGACGGAGCCGCTGGCGCTGAGCGTACCGGATAACGGCGGGGTCTATATGGTACCGGCTTTTACGGGGCTTGGAGCGCCCCACTGGGACATGTATGCCCGGGGTGTCATCACCGGCCTGACCCGGGGCACCAACCGGGCCCATATGGCCCGGGCGGTTTTGGAGGGCATTGCCTACCAGGTGAAGGACCTCATCGACGCCATGGAAAAGGACGCCGGAGCAGCCCTGCAGAGTCTGCGGGTGGACGGCGGCGCCTGCGTCAACGGATTTTTGATGCAGTTCCAGTCGGATATCCTGCAAAAACCCATCGACCGGCCAAAAATGGTGGAAACCACGGCACTGGGCGCGGCCTTCCTGGCGGGCCTTGCCGTGGGGGTCTGGCAGGATGTGAGCGACATACAGCACCTTCGTGAATCGGACAGAGTATTCACGCCGGAGATGGAAAAGGAGAAGGCGGAGAAGCTCTGCCGCCGCTGGCTCCGGGCGGTAAGCTGCAGCCTCGGCTGGGCAAGGGAAGAATAAAAAAGGGTGCGTCCCACGGGACGCACCCTTTTATCACTCTTTTAACCTTGCTGTGATCTCCATACCCTTGGGCGTTGTCGCAAGACCGCCGCGGCTGGTTTCCCGGAGACTGGGATCCATGGCCTCGCCCACCTCGCGCATGGCGTCGATGACCTGATCGACGGGGATGGCACTCTCAATGCCGGCGAGGGCCATGTCCGCCGCGGCCAGCGCGTTCACCGCGCCGCCCACGTTGCGCTTGACACAGGGGACTTCCACCAGACCCGCCACCGGGTCACAGACCAGTCCCATGAGGTTTTTGAGAGCCATGGCGCAGGCGTGGCCCATCTGCTCCAGTGTGCCGCCCTGCAGCGCCACCAGCGCTGCCGCAGCCATGCCGGAGGCGGAACCGATCTCTGCTTGACAGCCGCCGGCCGCGCCGGCCAGTGAGGCCCGCTGGGCAATGATCTGTCCGGTACCCGCGGCCACATAAAGTGCCTTGACGATATCTTCCTCCGCGGCTCCCCGGTCTTTCCAGCAGCTGTAGAGTACCGCGGGCAGAACGCCGCAGGCTCCCGCTGTGGGAGCGGCCACGATCCGGTGCATACAGGCGTTGGCGCAGCCCATTTTCAGCGCCCGGGCGATGACCCGGCCGGAAAAGCTGCCGCTGAGAGGCTCATGGGTTTTGAGGTACTCGTCCATCCGGCCGCCCTCGCCGCCCACAAGACCGCTGCGGGAGCGCATGGCGGGGTCATAGCCCTCCACCGAGGCTTTCATGACGTCCCAGAGACGGCACATCTTTTCCCAAGAAATCTCCGGACTTATGTCCTGATCCCGGGCATCGTCCAGCTGGATGGCCTGCCAGACGGGGACCTTTTCCGCTCCGCACAGTTCCTGCAGTTCCATAAATGATCTGAACATGGTTTCGCCTCCTTCTCAGCCGCTCACATGGAGGTAGTTTACCCGAAGCACATTGGGGTGGGCCGCAATGAGCTCGGCGGCATCCCGGCTCAGGGGCTGGTCAATTTCCAGAACCATGACGGCTCTGCCGCCGCGCTTGTCCCGGAAGAGCTGCAGCGTGGCAATGTTGATGCCCTGGCCGGCCAGTCTTGAGGATACCTCCGCCACGATGCCGGGGACGTCGTTATTATGGATGATGAGGGTGTTATGCTCGGCGGAAAAGCTCACATCCACGCCGCCCAGCTTTTCCACCCGGATGCGTCCGCCGCCGATGGAGGCGCACTGAACGCTGGTCTGTGCGCCGTTGACACCCCGGAGCGTAAGAAGGGCGGTGTTGGGGTGAGCGCCGCGCAGCTCCCGGCGTAGAATGGTAAAGCGGAGCCCCGCTTCCCCGGCCAGTGCAAAGCTCACCGGGATGCGTTCGTCATCCGGAGTCAGACCCAGAAGGCCCGCCACCAGCGCCTTGTCGGTACCGTGGCCATCGCCGGTGTCGGCGAAGGAGCCGTGGAGGATGATTTCCGCCTCGGCAGGGACCTCACCCAGCAGCTGCCGGGCGATGAGACCCATACGAACAGCCCCCGCCGTATGGGAACTGGAGGGACCCACCATTACCGGGCCCAGAATGTCAAAGAGGTTCATACATGCCTCCTTTTCTTTCTTTTTTGCCAAGTATATACCCGGCGGCGGGAAAATACAAGGGAGATGCTTGTAATCCGGTGGAGAGCGGGTTATAATATAGTTTGACAAATTATGTGGGAGAGATTTGATGATTTCCTTTTCTGAGTTTTATCGCCCGGGCTGTAAAGGGCACCTGATCGGGGTGGGCGGCGTTTCCATGTCGCCGCTGGCCGAGGTGCTGCGGGGGGCCGGTCTTGTGATCACCGGTTCCGACAGCAACGAGAGCGCCAATGTGCGTCATCTGCGTGAGCTGGGCATTGAAGTACATATCGGCCACTTTGCGGAGAATATCGCGGAAGATGTGGACTTTGTGGTTCGCACCGCTGCCGTACATGAGGAGAACCCCGAAATTATGGAAGCCCGGAGCCGGGGCATCCCTGTTTTTGAGCGGACCCAGGCCTGGGGCGCCATCATGCGTGAGTATGATAACGCCATATGCATTGCGGGTACTCATGGTAAGACCACCACCACTTCCATGTGCACCCATATCATGATGGCCGCCGAGCGCGACCCCACCGTGATGATCGGCGGTACGCTGCCGCTGCTGAATGCCACCCACCGGGTGGGCCGCGGCGACACCATCGTAATGGAGTCCTGCGAGTATTATAACTCCTTCCACGCCTTCAATCCCACCGTGGCGGTGATCCTCAACATAGAAGCCGACCATCTGGATTTTTTCAAGGATCTGGAGGACGTGGAGAAATCCTTCCGCAAGTTTGCGGAGCAGGTGCCGGAGGGTGGCTTTATCATCGCCAATGCCGACGATGCCAACACCATGGAGACCCTTTCCACCCTGCAGCGGGATATTATCACCTTTGGCCTTGGGAAGGATGCCGATATTCATGCCGAGAACATCCAGACGCTGGGCGCCACCACGGATTTTGACCTTTATTACCGGGGCGAACTCTATACCCACGTACAGCTTCATGTGCCCGGCCTCCACAACATCAGCAATGCTCTGGCTGCCAGCGCCGCGGCCATTTCCCTTGGCTGCAGCGGTGCTGCCGTGCGTTACGGTCTCGCGGGCTTTACCGGCGCGGGCCGCCGCTTTGAGTATAAGGGGAAGTTTAACGGTGCGGACATCTACGACGACTATGCCCACCATCCCAGTGAACTGAGCGCCCTGCTGGATGCGGTGGAGCCGCTGGGGTATCGCCGGGTGATGGTGGTGTTTCAGCCCCATACCTACTCCCGCACCCACGCTTTGTTTGATGATTTTGTGGCGCAGCTGAAGCGGCCTGATGTCTGCTATCTGGCGGAAATCTTTGCTGCCCGGGAGAAGAATACCATCGGCATCTCCTCGGCGGATCTGGCGAAAGAACTGCCCAATGCCCTGTTCTTTGCCGATAACCGGGAGCTGGAAAAGAGTCTCCGGGCGGCGGCCTCCCCGGGAGATCTGATTCTCACCGTGGGTGCCGGTGATGTGTACCGTATTGGCGAGGCACTTCTTGCCAATGGCTGAGAAAGGAGAAAGCATGTATCCCATAAACAGAGGAGAAATCAAGGCGCTGGCCCGGGAGCGTATCCGTACTGTGCAGCCCAGCCCCCTGATGGTGGGCGCTGCCTACTTTGTCATTACCTGGGTCATCGGCATGGTGGCGGCCCGGATGCAGGGGACCACATTCAGCTTTGACTGGGACCTCTTTGAGTCCACCGGCGATGCCGTGCAGGCTTTTACCCTCTATCCCGAGCGGATTACCGGCATCTACCAGATTCTGGCTCTGGCCATTGATCTGGTCTCTATGGTGCTGGGCGTGGGCATGACGCTCTATGCCCTCCGGGTAAGCCGCGGCGTGAAGGCCGGCGTGGGTGATCTGTTTGACGGCTTTGGCTTTTTCTTCAAGATCGTCTGGCTGAACCTTCTGATGTCGGTCTATGTTTTCCTGTGGTCGCTGCTGCTTTTCATTCCCGGTATCGTTGCGGCTTACCGCTATTCCATGGCAACCTACCTGCTGCTGGATCACCCCGACTGGCGGGTGAGCCGCTGCCTCAAAGAGAGTAAGCAGCTGATGAAGGGCCATAAATGGGAGCTTTTCGGTCTGGATCTGAGCTTTTTTGGATGGTATCTGCTGACGGCCATCCCCGTGGTGCAGGTTTATGTGACCCCATATGTGCAGCTGGCCCGTGCCGAGTTCTATAACCGGCTGGTGGGCGCGGTCCCCTTCTCTGCGGAGGAAAAGGCCCCCTGGGAGTACTGAAGAAAAGAAGTAAAAAGAGATGCGGGAAAAACACAGGGTGATTGACAGCCACTGTCACATCTATCCGCCTAAAATTGCGGCAAGGGCTATCATGGGTACCGATCACTTTTACGGTACCCATTCCCTTATGGATGGCACCACCGCCACGCTTCTGCGGGAAGGGACGGCCGCGGGGGTGGACCATTTTGTGGTCTGTTCCGTAGCCACAACGCCCCATCAGGTGCAGTCCATCAACCGCTTCATCGCCGCCGAGGTGGCAGCCAGCGAAGGCCGCTTTACCGGCCTTGGTACGCTCCATCCCGAAAGCGACAACATCAAACGGGATGTGGAGGAGATCCTGGCCCTGGGTCTTAAGGGCGTGAAGCTCCATCCGGACATTCAGGCCTTCAAGCTGGATGATTACCGCTGTCTCAAGATGTATGAGCTTTGCGAGGGGCGGCTCCCCATGCTGATCCACACCGGGGACGACCGCTATGACTATTCCAATCCCAACCGGATGCGCCCCATTCTGGAAACCTATACGGAGCTTACCGTCATCGGTGCGCACTTTGGGGGCTGGAATGTCTGGCATGAGGTGCCGCAGCTCTACGGTCTGCCCAACTTTTATGTGGATTGTTCCTCGTCCCAGGGCTTTCTGCCGCCCCAGCGCATTCGTGAGCTTCTGGACGGCTTTGGCGCCGGGCGGGTGCTTTTCGGCACGGACTATCCCATGTGGTATGCCGACGATGAGCTGGAGCAGCTGCAGGAACTGGGGCTGACAGAGGAGGAACTGGACCTCATCCTGCATAAAAACGCCGAAAAGATCTACGGCATATGAAAAAAGCGAGACGCAGTGAGCGTCTCGCTTTTTGTTAAGGCAGGGTCTTTCGGGGTTTTCTGTGGTGGCGGGCCCTACGGCGGCTCTGGGCAGCCTTGTCCCGGTAGAGCTTTTCCATCTCCTCATCGGCCCGGTAGACAATGCGGTTCACGGCCCAGTCTTCCTCCTCGGTCTTGCGGAACTTCAGCCGAACCAGGAACTTGCCGTGCTCCTCACACTGGAGGAGAGACATATAGCGTCGGTCGCCCTGGTTGACCCAGCGGGTCACTTCCATGGCCTTGCCGCAGTCGGGGCAGCAGAGCTTCGTCACTTCCTCGTCGGCAAAGGCCTCACTTCGGGCGGAGTAGCCGGTGAAAGCCCGGTGTTCCAGCGCGTCGGCCCCTTCCTTCTGCGATTCCCGGGGGAGGCGGGTGGAGAGCTGTCGGTTGGCCTCGTCATAGTGTTCGTAGCCGTCTTCAAAGTCCAGCTTGGAGCAGACAAGAGCGGTGTTGTAGGCGTCACCAAGAGCATCGTGGGCCACGCGGGTCTGCTCAATGCCGAAATGCTCCATGGCCGTGGCCAGAGACTTCTGGTTCTTGTCGCCGCCGGTCTGGACGTTGTAGATGAGCTGAAGGTTGACCCACTGGTCGATCCAGTCCCAGTCCAGGTCGTGGACGATGATGTTCTGCTCCATGATGCGCCGGTCATCATAGCCCCAGGTGATGAACACGGCACCCTCGCCGCACCACTCCCGGAAGCGGTCAAAGACCACCGGGAAGGTTTCACCGTGGCTGAGACGCTCCTTGTCGATGCCGGTGAGCTTCTTGACCTTGTAGTGCATGCGGCGGAAGTACACGGGCTTTACGTCCGACTGAAACTCCTCCGCCGGACAGAAATTCTCATCCAGCTTTACGGCGCCGATCTGAATGATCTCGCCGCCCAGATGGATGGGAAGGTAATTATAAATGGATGCGTTGGAGCTCATGGCCTGGTTCCATTCCAGGTCCAGTACGATATATGCCATTGGCTGACCGCCCTTTCCTATAACAACCCGAATATTATAGCAAAGCCCGGCAGAAAGTACAATCCCTTTTTATGTTTTCTCTGCGCATAAATCCCAAACAAATATTTGCCCTGTGCATAAAATTATGGTATAGTAAAAAAGTTCAGTTTGATGACCCGGGAGGGGTGCTATGAAAATTGTGGTTTTGTGCGGGGGGTTCTCCCGCGAGCGCGATGTGTCGGCCAGTACCGGTACGGGCGTGGCACGGGCTCTGCGTATGCGCGGGCACCGTGTGGCGCTGGTGGATCCCTTTTTGGGGCTGGATCAGCTGCCGGAGGATCCGGACGCACTTTTTACCACAGAAGACCGCGATGAGCTGTTTTCCGTTCGGGAGGCGGAGCCGGATCTGGATGCGCTGAGGGCTCTTCGCCCCGGGCGGCGTATGATCGGCCCCGGTGTGCTGGAGCTTTGCGAGGCGGCGGATATAGCCTTTCTGGCCCTGCACGGCGGCGACGGCGAGAACGGCCGACTGCAGGCGGCGCTGGACATGTACGGTGTACCCTATACGGGCAGCGGCTATCTGGGCAGCGCCCTTGCCATGGATAAAGAGGTCAGCAAGAACATGTTCCGCCACTGCGGGGTTCCCACGGCGGAGGCTGTGGTACTGCGCCGCGGTGAGAGTGCCGGGGATTTCCCGCTGCCCTGTGTGGTAAAGCCCTGCAGCGGCGGTTCCTCCGTGGCCACGGCCATCGTCCGGGAACCGGATGCGCTTGCAAAAGCGGTGGCTGCCGCCTTTGACTGCGGCGATAAAGTTCTTGTGGAAGAATACATAGCCGGCCGTGAGTTCACGGTGGGTGTACTGGACGGCCGGGCCATGCCCGTCATCGAGATAAAGCCTCTCTGCGGTTTTTATGACTATAAGAATAAGTATCAGGCGGGACTCACCGAGGAAATCTGCCCCGCCCCGCTCAGTCCGGAGGATACCGGGCGGGTGCAGCGTCTGGCGGTGGAAGCCTGCGCAGCCCTCCATGTGGATGCCTATGGCCGGGCGGACTTTCTTATGGACGAGGCGGGCCGTATCTTCTGTCTGGAGGTCAACACCCTGCCGGGCATGACACCCACCAGTCTCATTCCCCAGATGGCGGCGGCCATGGGTATGGATTATGGCCAGCTATGCGAAAAAATTATAGAAGTTTCGTTAAGGAAGTATGAGATATGACCGGAATGACCCTGCGTGAGATCGTGGCCGCGGTGGGCGGCAAGTGGTGCGGCGAGGAATCGGCACTGGATCGCTGCGCGGAAAACGTAGTCACCGACAGCCGTGCGGCGGGTGAGGGAAGCCTTTTCATTGCCATCCGCGGTGAGCGCACCGACGGACACAAGTATATCCCGGATGTGCTGAAGAAGGGGGCCTTGGCCGTGTTCTGCGAGGAGGCGGCGGAGGGAGAGCCCCGAATCGTGGTGGACGATGTGATGAAGGGGCTCCATGTCCTTGCCTCCTGGAATCGCTCCCGTTTGCCCATTCCCTATGTGGCTGTTACCGGCAGCGTGGGCAAGACCACGGCCAAGGAGATGGTCTATGCGGTGCTTTCCGCACGCTACCATACGTTCAAAACCCCCGGCAGCCTCAACGGTCAGGTGGGTATCCCCGTGGCCTTTATGTCGCTCTCGGCAGAGCATGAGGCCGCTGTGGTGGAGATGGGCATCTCCCTGCCCGGCGAAATGGAGCGCATCGCCCGGGTGGTAAGACCGGATATGTGCATTTTCATGAACATTACCGACGCCCATCTGGAGGCGCTTCATGACCGGGCGGGCATTCTCCGGGAGAAGAAGGCCATCCTTTCCTCCTCGCCGTCCTTTGCCCCTGTGGTGGTAAACGGCGACGATGATATGCTCCGCACCCATGACTTTTTCCGTCCCACGGTGCGCTTCGGTCTGGGTGAGCACAACGATGTCCGCGCAGAGAACATCCGCGCCAACGCCGACTGCAGCGAGCAGTACTGCGATATTGTCTCCGGTGACCGTCGCTTCTCCGTGACCATCCCGGCCTATGGCAACTATATGGTCTATGCCGCGCTGGCCGGTGCCGCTGTGGGCTTTGCGCTGGGCCTTACAGACGAGGAGATCCGTGAGGGCATTGCCGCCTATGAGACGGTGGGCCACCGCTCCCGGGTGATGAAGCTCAAAGACTTTACCCTCATCGACGACTGCTACAACGCAAATCCCACGGCCAACCGTGCGGCAGTGACCTCCATGCTGGCCCTTCCCGGCCGACATATCTGTGTTATGGGCGTCATGCGCGAACTGGGTGAGAACTCCCACAGCTTCCATGTGGAGGTGGGCCGCTTTCTGGCGGAGCAGGGAATTGATCTGCTGCTGACTCAGGGGGACGAGGCCGCGTATTTCCACGAGGGCGCGCCGGAGATCCCCGGCGGCCACTATGGAAACAAGCAGGAGCTGGCCGCAGCCTTGAAAGAACTGCTGCAGCCCGGCGATGTGGTGCTGGTTAAGGCTTCCCGCGGCGCGGCCTTTGAGGACATTGTGACAGAAATCCTGAACTGGACGTAAAAAAGCGGGCGGCTTATAGCCGCCCCTACGACAATATATCCAGCATCAGCAGGGCGCCGCAGCGCCAGCCGAGAACAAAGGCATCGCACTCCCCGTAGCTCTGAGCGTTCCAGCTTTCCAAAAGCGACTTGCGATAGGCCTCCCGGCCTGCCTCGCTGAGCTCCTTTTGAAACTGGTCTTCCAGTTCTATGGCGGCGTTCAGGTGCTTTTGCTGCTCTTCCCTGTGACCTTCTACCAGCCGCTCGGCGGCGTAGTCCCACCACAGGCTTTCCAGTATGTGCATGGTATCCCCTCCTTTGGGGATATAGTAGCATCATGCGTAAGATATTTCAAGATGGTATCATACACAAGATTTTTATCTCTTTTTTGTTTAATTTGAGGTGTTTTGATGGCTTTTAAAGATAAGGAACAAGCGTCCAAATATAAAAATGACTTTGCACGCTCTGCTTATGACCGCATTGGTATCACGCCCAGCAAAGAGCGCGGACAGGCGATTCGTGCGGCGGCGGCCAGAGCCAATCAGAGTGTAAACGCCTACATACTGCAGGCGGTGGAAGAACGCATGAAGCGTGAAGAAAGCTCCCCTTGAGAAAAGGGGAGCTTTCTTATATCCATGATCAGTACCACAAAAATCCCAGCAGGAAGATGCGGATGCACTGCTGACCCAGGGAGTAGCGCACCCGGACGGGGCACTCGCTGACAGCGCCGCCGTCGGAAGCGGTGCAGGTGATGACCGCGTTGCCGGGAGCCACGGCGGTGACAAAGCCCTCGGCGTCCACGGTGACCACGCTCTCGTCGCTGCTCTGCCAGCTGTAGCTGCGCTCGGTGACATTGTCCGGCTGGATGTTGGCCCGGAGAATGGCGGCGCCCTTGTAGTTGAGTTTCAGAGTGTCCTCGCTGAGGATCAGGGCGGTGGAGCGGACCAGCGCGGGGATGGTCTCCTCGGCCAGCAGTACGCCGCAGTCGCTGCAGAGCTGCTGCCGGATGCCCTCCTGCTCATAGAAGGGCTCCTGCGTTACTACCCAGTCTCCGGCCACATGGGGCGCGATCTCCCGGGTATCCACCACCTTGCCGCAGAGCTGGCAGAGGCACCGCTCCTCACCGCTTTCCTCGAAGGTGGCCTCGGTGACGGTTTCCCAATCGCCGGGCACATGGCCGGGCTCGGTGAAGTCATCCGGATAGCTGTAACCGCAGTCGGAGCAGGCGTAGGTGGTAAAGCCCCAGTCGGTGCAGGTGGGTGCGGTGACAACGCTGCCGAGTTCGGTATTGTCACAGTCGTGTGGATAGAGGTCCCTGGTGTACTCGTAGACTTCCCGGCTTTCAAAGGTGGAGTCCAGGCGGTCCACGGACATAGTCCAGTGGAGGTTTTCGCCGCAGTCGGCTGCGCAGTAGGCCCGGCGGTCGGCATTGTCCTCAAAGAAGGTGATAAAGCCGCTGAGCTTGTTGGCGCTGCTGTAGAGGACAACAGAGCCGCCCTCATCGTTGTGCTGGTGGTGCATGCCCACCAGACCGCCGTCGTGGACATAGCCATGGCAGGAGGTGTAGCCCTCGATATGTACGGTGCAGCCGTTGATGGAGCAGTAGCCCACGGCCAGAACGCCGCCGGTGAATTGCTCACACTTGCCGTCAAGCTTTTCGTCCACATGGATGAGCTCGGACTTTACGCTGCAGCTTTTGAACTCCGCCGTGCCGAAGCCGGCGATGCCGCCCACGCCCACCATGGTACCGCCGCTGTGAAGCTCTACGCTGCCGTCCAGAGTACAGCCCTCAATGACGGCGTTCTCCACGTAGCCGGCCAGCAGGGCTGCAAAGCAGTCCTCGTCGGTCGTGACATGGATGCGGGCATTTTTCAGCGTCAGATTTTTGACGGTGGCATCCTTGAGAACGGAAAACATGCCGGCAAAGACGCTGTCGTATTCCTTGTGGTTGCCGTCCACCGTGGTGGCTCTCTCGGCACCCACTGTGTTTACGGACAGGTTATAGATGCAGTAGCCTGCGCCGTCCAGCGTGCCGGAAAAGGCCATGGGAGTCCAGTCCTCGCCGTCCATGTTGATGTTGGCGGCGAGAACATAGCTGGCTGTGGGGTCGTTGGCCATGGCGCGAAGGCCCTCGGCGTTGCGAATCTCGATGACATCGGGGGTATCGGCCAGCGCGGTCAGGCTCCATACCGGGAGCAGAGCCAGTATAAGCAGCAGGCAAAGCCATTTTTTTGTCATATCGGTTTATCTCCTTCCTGTGTTTTTCGTCGCAGCGCGAAGGCAGCGGCCAGTGCGCCGCAGGCGATCACAGATACGGCGGCAATGGCAAGGGCCAGCTGCCGTTTTTCTTTTTCAATTTCCGCGGCAAGACGCGCCGCTTCTTCCTCGGCGGCCCGGCGCTCGGCCTCGGCCTGCCGTGCGGCTTCTTCCGCGGCCAGCCGCTCCGCTTCGGCCCGGCGCTCGGCCTCGGCCTCGGCGGCAAGGCGCGCTGCTTCTTCTTCGGCAGCCCGCTTTGCAGCATCGTAAAGCTCAATATTATCAAAGAGAGTATCGGTATTCCGGTCGTCCCCTACGGTGGAGTAATAGAGGCCGTAGTCACAGGAGGGGTAGCCTGCCAGCGCTGCGGCGGTGGGGCTGTCAAAAAGCCAGCTTCCGTAAAAGGGGACCTGTGAGGGGTGGCGGCGGAAGGCCTCCTTGGCAAGCTGAAAGGCGGTGGAGCCGCCGAACATCTCAAGAGGACTGTCAAAATCCAGCCGCACAGACTTTTCCGGGTGGTTGTGGACATAGAGTTTTTGAGGCGTCCAGACACCGTAAAGCGCTGCGGTATCGGGATATGCCGTTTCGTCGCCGCTCAGCTGCCAGCCGGCCAGTGCCGTGAGGCAGTTGAGGATGTGAGCGCCGTGGCCATACTCGCCGTCTCTGGCATGGGTCACCACCACCTGCGGCTGAAAGCGCCGGAAAAGCTCCACCTGCCAGCCCTCAAAGTCGTTCCAGTAAACACCGCTGCCGTTATAGGCGCGGATGGTGTCGTTGTAGCCGATGTTTCCCATATCCCGGAAGGGGCCAAGAACGGGATAGTTTCGCAGACCGCAGCACCAGAGTCCGTCCAGCAGCTCGTTCATCCGGTCGGCGTGGTCATAGTGCTTGACGAAGTAGGCGGTCTGCACCCTTGCGCCCTGAGAGATGCACCAGGGGATGAGTCCGGCGAAAAAGAGCTGGTCATCATCGGAGTGGGTGGGGAGAAAGAGAACGTCAGCCTTGTCCCAGACCGGCTCCCAGTCCTGCACCCAGTCCTGCTTTTCCCCGGCGGAGAACACGAAGATATCACAGAGGTGGATGGGGGTATCAAAGCGGAGGGTCACTTCCGTGGAGCCGATGTCTCCCACATACTCATGGAGATAGCCGTACTGACCGCAGGGGCGTTCCTCGCCGTTTACCAGCAGCGTCCAGCGTTCCGGCGGTTCGGCAAACTCCAGATATACCGCGCCGATCTCTTCCGCGGCGCGGATGTGCAGCTGGCCGGGGATGAGGCGAAGGCGGGAATAGCCATAGTCATCGTAGAGCTCCAGCTGCAGGGGCTGGTCGTTCCAGAGAAGATCGCAGTCGTGGCTGATGAGCCGCGCCTCATTCTCCGCCGCCTGCACGCCGATGCTCAGCGGGCAGAGCAGTAAAAGGACAACCAGCGCCGTTAAAAGACGCTTACTCACTTCCTGTCGTTCTCCCGATAGAATTCTTCCAGACTGTAGTTTTCATCGGGACGGTAGGCGGGTTCTTCCTCGTAATCCTCGTCCTCATATTCATACTCCTCCTCGTAGCGGGGTTTGCGCTGTCTGGGAGGGGCGTTCTTCCGTTTCTTTTTTCGGGGACGGCTCAGGGCCAGAACCAGCAGCGCCACCACGGCAGCCACCAGCACCGGCACAGCCATGGCCGCAATCTGCAGGAGCTTGTCGCCCTTGAGTGCAGCATTATGTTCCTCCAGCCGCCGCTCCAGCGCCGCCTGGCGCTCCGCCTCTTCGGCCTGCTGGCGGGTGATGCGATCCAGCTCGTCCTGAGCGGCCTTCTCGGCGGCGAGGCGTTCCGCTTCCTCGGCGGCAAGGCGGGCGGCCTCGGCTTCGGCTGCGGCGCGCTCGGCTTCTTCCGCGGCAAGGCGGGCGGCCTCCTCGGCTTCCTTCTGCTCCCGGACGGGCCAGAGGTCGAGATTATCGAAGAGTGTATCCGTGTTCACATCGTCGCCCACGGTGCTGTGGTAAAGACCGTAGCGGTTGACGGGGTTCTCGGTGACCTCGCTGGCCAGCGTCTGCCCGTAAAGCCAGCTCATCTGACCGGGGTACCAGGTCTGGCTCACCTCATACATAAAGGCGTCCTGACCGACCTTGTAGGCGGTGCGGCCGTCGAACATGTCCAGCGGCGTATCGAAGTCCAGCACCACTTCCTTGTCCTGCTGCAGGTGGACATAGACCTTGGGCAGCTCCCACACGCCGTACTTTTCGGCGCTCTCGGGGTAGCTTTCGGGGTTGTTGGAATGCTCAATGGCATCGATGCAGAGCTGGGTATAGATGATGTGGCCGCCGTGGCCGTACTCGCCGTTGACCGCGTGGGTCACCACCACCTGAGGCTTATAGCGGCGATAGACCTCCACACAGCTGCCGATGAGTTCCTCCTCGGTGAAACCGGTATCGATATAGCTCTGGAGAGTGCTGTCCCGTTCCTCGTCCCGGTAGTGGCCCATCTCGGGATAATGGTGAATGCCGCTGGCCCAAAGACCGTCCAGCTGTTCGTGGACGCGGTTGGGGTGGGTGTAGTGGTTGATGAAGTAGGCCACCTGAATGCTGGCACCCTTGCTGAGAACCCAGGGAATGAGGCCGCAGAAGGTGTACTGGTCATCGTCGGAGTGGCAGGCCATCAGCAGCACGTCCACCTTCTCGGGCTGTTCGGCCCAGTCGTGGACCCAGTCGGGACGGGCGCCTTCGGAGATGAAGTAGAGGTCGCTGATGCCGGTCTCCTCGTGGAAGGTCATGGTGAGCTCCGTGGCGGAGAAACCGCCCACATACTGCTGCTGCCAGCCGTTCTCCCCGCAGGTACGCGTTTCACCGTTTACCTCCAGCGTCCAGGCGGCGGGGTATTCATCCCGGCCGGTCTGGTCAAAGCGGGCGTAGATGCCGCCGATGGGCGTGGCGCAAGTGACCTTGATGACGGCGCCTGCGGGTACGGTGCCGCGGGTAAAGTAGCTGTTGTCCTTCATATCGTTGCCGAGCACACCGCCGTTGCAGAGAATGGAACACTGGGCGGTCAGGTCGGTGGCCTCGGCTTCCGTGCTTTCCGCTTCCGCAGCCGGTGTATCCGTGGCATAAACCGGCACGGTCAGAAGCATTGCCACGCAAAGGATCAGGGGGATAAGTCGTTTCATAGGGGTCCTCCATATATGAAAATCGTGAGTGCATACTATAAGACACTATATTATAACACAGTATTTTGCCAAGAGCCAGATGTTTTTTCAAAAAGCACCGTTGAAAGAATTGGCAGCAGGGTGTAATATGAAGAAAACAACCATGAAAAGGAGACGGCTGTGAAGAAAGCAGAGATACTGGCCCCTGCCGGGGCCATGGAACAGCTCTACGCTGCGGTGCGCTGCGGCGCAGATGCGGTGTATCTGGGTGCCACGGGCTTCAATGCCCGGCGCAATGCCGCCAACTTCGATGAGGAAACTCTGCCGCAGGCGGTGAGCTACTGCCATGGTCGGGGTGTAAAGGTCCATGTGACGGTGAATACCCTCGTGATGGACAGTGAAATGCGCCAGCTGGAGGAGACCGCGGAACTTCTGGCCATGAGCGGGGTGGACGCCGTCATCATTCAGGATATGGCTGTACTGGAACTTTTTAAAAAGCGCTACCCCGGTATTGAGCGCCATTGCTCTACCCAGGCCGCCGTACACAATGTGGACGGGGCCAAGCGGATGGAGGAGCTGGGCTTCCAGAACGTGGTGATGGCCCGGGAACTGACGCTGGAGGAAATGCGTGCCATCAGTGATGCGGTTAACATAAAAACAGAGGCCTTTGTCCACGGCGCCCATTGCATGGGCCTCTCCGGTGCCTGCTACCTTTCCGGCATGCTGGGAGGCCGCAGCGGCAACCGCGGCCTTTGCGCCCAGCCCTGCCGACTGGACTGGCGGGTGGGGAAAAAGGATTACGCCCTCTCTCTGAAGGACATGTCCCTGATCTCCGAACTTCGCCGGATGCAGGAGGCCGGAGTGAGCCTTTTCAAGATCGAGGGCCGCATGAAACGCCCGGAATACGTGGCTGCAGCGGTTACCGCCTGTCGTCTGGCCCGGGAGGGGAAGGACTACGACGAGGACACTCTGCGTAAGGTTTTTTCCCGCAGCGGCTTCAGCGACGGCTATCTAACGGGCCGACGCACTGCGGATATGTACGGCAACCGCAGCAAGGAAGATGTGGTGGGTGCGGAGAAAGTTTTCAAGAATCTTCAGCAGCTATACAAGGCGGAAACGCCCCGGATTTTAGTTGACATAACTTTCAAGGCCCGCGAGGACGGAAGCTCTCTTACCCTTTCTGACGGGGAGCGCAGCATTACCGTGGAAGGGGAGACGCCCCAGCGGGCTATGAACCGGCCTCTGGATGAGGAGGGCGCCCGGAAGAACCTCTGCAAGCTGGGCGGCACGCCCTTTGGCCCCGGCGATTTTAAGGCGGAGATCGGCGAGGGACTCATGCTGCCGGTGTCGGCGCTCAACGCCCTGCGCCGTGAGGCGGCGGAGCAGCTTCTTCAGGAGCGCAGCCGCATTGTGCCCCATGAGCGTGTGGATGCAGAGATACCTGCGGCGGAGGCGCATACAGCCGGTGAGCAGGAGATATGGGCGCGGTTTTTCCGGGCAGAGCAGATCCCCGAACAGGAGGACTATGCCAAGGTGATCCTGCCTCTGAGCGGAATCGACGAGGGCGTTATCACCCGTTTTGGCCGCCGTCTCTGCGGCGAACTACCCGCCGTCTGCTTTCCGGAGGATGAGCCGGCGCTGGAAAAGAGTCTGGCTGCGCTCAGGGATAAGGGGCTTGAAGAAGTCATGGCGGACAACGCCTACGGCATCGCGCTGGCCGGACGGCTGGGGCTGCGGATACGGGGCGGCTTCGGATTGAATATCCTCAACACCCGTGCCCTCTGCGCCTATGAGGAAATGGGGCTGGAGAGTGTGACGGTGAGTTTTGAGCTGGCTATGGGTAAGGTGAAGGCACTGGGCGGAAAGCTCCCCCGGGGGATCCTTGCGTATGGGCATCTGCCGCTGATGCGCTGGCGCAACTGTCCGGTGAAAGCCTTTCAGGGCTGCGCCGCCTGCGGCGGCAGGGGTTCGCTTACCGACCGGCTGGGGCTGCGTTTTGATGTGGAGTGCGGGGACAAAAAGTTTTCCAGTCTTCTGAACAGCGTGCCCCTGCACATTGCCGATAGGGATCTCCGGGGACTGGATTACCTCCTGCTTTACTTTACCCGGGAGAGTGCGGCGGACTGCGCACACATTACGGAGGACTTCCGTCTCCGGCGAAAGAGTGAGGATAAGCGCACCGGCGGACTCTATTACAGGGAACTCTTATAAAAAGCGAAAGCGCCCTCCGTGAGAGGGCGCTTTAAAATTCCAGCGGTATCTGTATGACTTCCTTCGTTTTGTCCAACGCATATTGCAGGGTGTAGAGACTGCCGCCGCTTTTTCCCTCACAGCAGGCAATGAGGATATGTGCCTTGTCCACCATGTAGCGGTTGCGCTCCATCATGCACTCTCGGCTGTAGTTCTGCCGCAGCACAGTCTTCTCGTCGCAGAGAGAAAGAATGGCGGCGTAACGCTGCTGCTGCGCCTCGCTCCAGCTCTCTGCCTGTCCGGCGTAGGGGACGGCGGCCTCCAGCCGGATGTCGGGATAGCTTTTTTTCAGAGCCAGCACAGCTTCGGCAAAATAAAGGTCGCAGCCCTCGGCCATGCCGCAGATAAAGCGGCGGACACCGGCGGAGGCGACGGCCTCGCAGACATCGTAAATATGCTTTTTCAGCGCAACGCAGCGGGGATCATCCTCGTTATAGCCCCAGGGCAGCTTTTTGGGCCGGTGCCCGGTGAATGTGCAGACGCTTTCCATGGACTCATCTCCTCGGCGCATATTGTACTCCTCGTGGGAAAATTAGTCAAAAGGATTTGGCTCTTGTAATTTGATTATTTTGTAGTATAATACGTTCAGAGAGAAAAATGCGATACAAACCTGTCGTCTGGGGACTTCTCCAGGCGACTTTTTTATGGAGGATACTGAATGGACACCATCTTCCGTCAGCGCTACACGGCGGCCCGCCGGGCGGTGATTGCCTCGGAGTTTCAAAATCTCAACCCCATGCAGCGCGAGGCCGTGCTGACCACGGAGGGGCCGCTTCTGCTGCTGGCCGGTGCCGGCAGCGGCAAGACCACGGTGCTGATCCACCGGGTGGCCAATCTCCTGCGTTACGGCTGCGGCTCTGACAGCGAGGCGCTGCCCGCCGGGACAGGGGAGCGGGAGTTACATATGCTGGAGGAGGCGGCCGCGGGGAAGCGGGCGATCACCGATGAGATCCGTGATCTCTGCGCCCTGAATGTACCTGCCCCCTGGCAGATCATTGCCATCACCTTTACCAACAAGGCGGCCGGGGAACTGAAGGCCCGTTTGGAAAAGCGGCTGGGCAGCGAGGCCTCTGCCGTCTGGGCCATGACCTTCCACAGCGCCTGTGCCCGCATCCTTCGTCGGGATGCGGATCGTCTGGGCTTCAGCAAGAATTTTACCATCTACGACAGCGCCGACTCTCTGGCTGTGATGAAGCGGGTTCTGAAGGAGCTGGATGTGGACGAGAAGGTCTTCCCGCCCAAGGCCATGCTTGCTGCCTGCGCCCGCTATAAGGACGCCATGCTTACACCTGCTGCCTATGTGGACCAGGAGCAGCTCAGCGGTGACATCCGCCGCTACCGCACCGCCCAGATCTGTGCCGCCTATGCCAAGCGACTCCGGGATGCCGACGCCATGGACTTTGAGGATCTGCTCTACCATTGCGTGCTGCTGCTGCGGGACAACGAGGACATCCGTACTTATTACCAGCGGAAGTTCCGCTATGTACTCATCGACGAGTACCAGGATACCAACCATCTCCAGTACCGCATGGCCGCCATGCTGGCCGGGGGTGAGGAGAACTTCTGCGTGGTGGGTGACGACGACCAGAGCATTTACCGCTTCCGGGGCGCCACCATCGAGAATATCCTGAACTTTGAAAAGCAGTACCCGGATGCCCGCACCATCCGGCTGGAGCAGAACTACCGCTCCACCGGCAACATTCTGGCTGCGGCCAATGCGGTTATTGCCAACAACAGGGAACGCAAGGGCAAAAATCTCTGGACCGAAGCGGGAGCGGGTGCTCTTATCACCCACTATGTGGCCCGCAACGAGGATGACGAGGCCGACTTTGTGGCGCGACGCATCGTACAGGGCGGCGGCAGCCCCCGGGACTTTGCGGTGCTCTACCGCACCAATGCCCAGTCCCGGAGCATTGAGCAGGCCTTCAAGCGCCGTCAGGTGCCTTACCGCATCTTTGGCGGTACCCGCTTCTTTGACCGGGCCGAGGTCAAGGATATGCTGGCCTATCTTTGGGTGGTGGCCAACCCCAGCGACGAGACCCGTCTGCTGCGTATCGTCAACAATCCGCCCCGGGGCATCGGTGCCGCGAGTTTGGAAAAGGCGCAGGAGCTGGCTGCCCGGGACGGACTCCCCCTCTTTGAGGTGCTGCGCTGTGCCCGCCAGTATAGTGAGCTGGGCCGTACCGCCGGGAAGATGGAGGACTTCTGTGAGATGATCCGGGAACTGCAGGAGGAACTGTCTTCTGCCGACCTTGGTGAGTTCTACGACGTGCTGCTGGACAAGACCGGTTATGTCCGGGCGCTGGAAGCCAAGAAGAACGATGAGGATCTGGCTCGCATCGAAAACGTCTACGAGCTCAAGACCAGCATGGTCAAGAGTGCCGAGGAGAACGACGGCGGCGACCTCTATGCCTTTCTGGATGAGGTAGCCCTCTATACCGATCTGGATAACTACGATCAGGACGCCGACTGCGCCGTGATGATGACCATGCACGCGGCCAAGGGTCTCGAATTCCCGGTGGTCTTTGTGGTGGGCGCGGAGGAAGGTCTCTTCCCCGGCCTGCAGGCCATTGGTGACGAGAGTTCCATGGAGGAGGAACGGCGGCTTTGCTATGTGGCCATCACCCGGGCCAAGCGGGAGCTTTACATCAGCAGTGCCGCCCAGCGTATGCTCTATGGCCGCACCAGCGCCAACCTGCCCTCCCGTTTTCTGGAGGAGATCCCGCCGCAGCTTCTGCAGCGGCAGGGAATGCGCCCCCGGGAGGACCGACGGGAGAGCGACGACTATGTGCTGCCCCGACATATGTCGACTCCCAGCCGTTTCGCGGCTCCCAAGGCGGCACCTCCCAAGCCCCGCAGCAACCTTTCTGCACCTGCTGTGCCTGCTTTCAGCACCGGTGACGACGTGGAGCACAAGGCCTTCGGCCGTGGGGTGATCGTGAAGCTCACACCC
The DNA here is from genome assembly GCA_015068055.1 of Oscillospiraceae bacterium. Next base: position 23,509 of record SVLG01000022.1, read on the forward strand.
ATGGGCGGCGATGCGCTGGCGGAGATCAACTTCGCCGAGCACGGGGTAAAGCGCCTGATGCTTCGCGTGGCGGCGGCCAGCATGAAGAAGGTCTGAGGTGAGGTTATGGTAAAAGCCGTTTTTCTGGATGTGGACAACACCCTTCTGGACTTTGAAAAGTGTTCCATTGCCGCCATGCGGCGGGGTTTTGAGGAGCTGGGCCTTACTTATACCGACAAGGTTTACGAGACCTTTCTGCCTATCAATGTTGGTCTCTGGCAGGCCATGGAGCGCGGGGAGATCACCCAGCAGGACATTTTTGACACCCGTTGGAACAAAATCTTTGCCGTCCTTGGCATCGAAGCCGATGGCATAGACTTTGAAGCCCGCTTTCGCCGGGGACTCCATGAGGGTGCGGAGCTGGTAGAGGGGGCACCGGAGATCCTTGCCTATCTCTCGGAGCGTTATCCTCTCTATGTGGTCAGCAACGGCCCTCAGCACCAGCAGGAGTACCGGCTGGAAAAGGCGGGGCTTCGCAAATGGCTCACCCGGGTCTTTACCTCGGAATGGGCCGGGGCCAATAAGCCGGAGCGCCTCTTTTTCGAGCGCTGCTTTGCCGAGCTTCCCGGTCTTGACCCTGCCGACTGCATGATCGTGGGCGACTCCCTGACGGCGGACATCGCCGGGGGCACAGCCTTCGGCATGCAGAGCTGCTGGTTCAACTTCAAGGGTCTGCCCGTGCCGGAGGATCTGCAGGCAGATCATTGGGTGGGAAGCCTTGCGGAACTGCGGGATTATCTTTGAAACGCCGGACTCCCAGGCAAAGGAGGGAACGGATAATCTTAACGAAATATTAATATCTACCTTGTTGACGAGGCGCTGAATATACTCTATAATCAGCAGAAATATCCGGAATAAGGGGGGCGTGATGCTGTATAATGGACGAAAGCGCCAGTGATGCCAAGCCAAAGAGATTCTGTATTAATAATATGTTGATAGAAAGACATGACCCGTACATCTGATTATGGATATACGGGCCATGTCTTGTGCTGTTTGAAGCCGAAGTATTTTACTGAACAGGAAAGAGGATTGTTTCTATGGACTCCATAGGTTTTTTGTTGTTATTCCAAGTCGTACTTATCGCACTCAACGCCATATTTGCCAGTGCGGAAATCGCCGTGCTGTCCATCAATGAAACGAAGTTCGAGCGCATGGCCGAGCAGGGTAATACGCGCGCCAAGCGTCTTTTCCGCCTGACGCAGGAGCCTGCAAAGTTTCTTGCCACCATTCAAGTGGCTATCACGCTGTCCGGCTTTTTGGGCAGTGCGTTTGCAGCGGATAATTTCTCCGAGCCTCTGGTCGAATGGATTCTGAGCCTGGGAGTCAACATTCCGAGCTCCACGCTCGACAGCATGGCCGTTGTGCTCATCACGCTGATCCTGTCCTATTTCACCCTGATTTTCGGTGAGCTTGTCCCCAAGCGCATCGCCATGAAAAAGTCGGAGCAGCTTGCTATGCATATCTCCGGTCTCGTGAGCGGCATCTCGATGGTGTTCAAGCCGGTGGTCTGGCTTCTTTCCGCTTCCACCAACGTTGTTTTGCGGCTTTTCGGGATCGACCCCAATGAGGCGGAGGATCAGGTCAGTGAGGAAGAGATCCGTATGCTGGTGGACGCGGGCAGCGAGAAGGGCACGATCGACCGCCAGGAAAAAGAGTTTATTCAGAACGTATTTGAGTTCAACGACACGACCGCCGGAGAAGTTGCCACCCATCGCACGGACGTGATCATTTTGTGGCTGGAAGACAGTGAAGATGTCTGGGCGGAGACGATCCACAGCAGCCGCCATACCCTGTATCCGCTGTGCGACGGTTCGCCCGACAATGTCATCGGCATTCTGAATGCCAAGGACTACTTCCGTCTGGATCAGAAAACCAAAGAGAGCATTCTTGACGCTGCTGTGCGTCCGGCGTATTTTGTACCCGAGACCCTTAAGGCCGATGTGCTGTTCCGCAACATGAAGAGAGAGCGCACACCCATGTGTGTGGTTTTGGACGAGTACGGCGGCATGGTTGGCATCGTGACCATAAACGACCTGCTTGAAGAGCTGGTGGGCGATCTGGGTGAGGTTACGCCGGAGGAACAGGCTGCCGAGCCGCACATAGAGCAGATTGATGCCATGACGTGGGCGCTCATCGGCAATGTGGAGCTGGCGGAAATTGAGAAGGCTATCGGCATAGATATCGGCATGGAAGAGGTGGATACGTTCACCGGCCTCATTTTCAACGAGCTGGGCATGGTTCCCGCCGACGGCGATCATGATACCGAACTGACCTTCAAAGGCCTCTGGATCCAGATCAAGCGCATCGAGAATCACCAGATCGAAGCGGCCATCATCAAAAAGACAGACGCTATGTAAAGAAGTCCTTCGGTCGATCTGCGGTAAAAATACCCCGGTGGCCAATGACGGGGCTTCATAAAACGGTTGCAGGGACAGCAATGTGTTTTGCGGCGCAGTCTATCTGATCATTTGTGAAATGATCAGATAGACTATACCCTGTGATTGAATACGTACATCATCTTACGACACATGGTTGGGGGCAGTAAGCAGGGTGCGGTTTGCGCTGCACGAAAGCCTGCCTGCACATACAACAAAAACGGCTCGTATCGCAAAGATACGAGCCGTTAACTGTCTTATGGGTCCCCGTTGCGCAGGAACGTTTTTATAAAAGCTCCTTGAAGCTGTGTATATAAGCGTCGCAAAGCCGACGCATTTCTTTTTCGTATGCGGCAGCGCTTTCGTCATACACGCCGCAGACGCGCATACCGGCGGTTTTGGCCGTCCGGAGAGCCTTAGGGCTGTCGTCCACAAAGAGGATATCCTCCATGGAGCAGTTCAGCCGCTCTGCCGTCATGCGGAAGATCTCCGGGTTGCCCTTATCGGTTCCAAAATCATCGCAGGACCAGACGTTATCAAAAAGCTCCCAGAGGCCGAGTCTTTTGAGACAGGGGTCAAGGGTCAGGTGCGGGCCGGCGGTGAGGATGCTGAGACTGTGGCCGCGGCCTTTCAGCGTTTTCAGCGTGTCGATTACGCCGTCCTTGGCGGGGATGATCTGTGCATATTCCCTGTAGAGGTTTCGTCCCAGAGCCTCCTGAAAATTGGCGGGAACACCGAGTCTGGTGAAGTATGCCACCTTCCCGGCGGTATCCATGGGCGTGATGATTTCCACGATGTTGTCGGGGTGTTGAACGGCGAACTCGTCCAGCGTGCGGAGAATGACGCGCTCGAAAGCGGGCATGGAATCCACCAGCGTGCCGTCGAAATCGAAAAGATAAGCGGTCATGGTCACAACTCCTTTCGGCTAAAAGCAAAGCGCCGCGAACTTTCGTTCGCAGCGCTTGGTGCGGGAGAAGAGACTTGAACTCTCACGTCTATGATGGGACACAGGCACCTCAAGCCTGCCTGTCTACCTATTCCAGCACTCCCGCTTGTTGAGGCAAGGGCTATTATAGCCACCTTACCTCAAATTGTCAACCATTATTTTTCCTGTTTTTCGAAATTTTTTTCGATGCCTCCGGGAGGGAGGCGAGCATATACGCGCAAACCATTGCGGCCGCAAGGATCAGTGCCCAGCTTCCATAGCGCATGGGATGAAGATAACGCATCTTCAGATAGGCATGGTAGCCAAGCAGGGAGGCATAGGAGCAGAGAAAGGGAAGGGGGAGCAGGGGCAAAGCGGTCAGGGTCAGCAGAAAGGAGAGAATGTCCGCGCCGTAAAAATAGCGGTCATGCATGTGCGGGAGAAAGAGAGGGACGCAGATTACCGTTAAGGTAAAGGCCGCCAGCAGTGCCCGGTTGTTGAGTCGCCGCCGCTTCATGCAAAGCCACCAGAGGAGGATGCAGCAGAAGCTGAAGGCCGCCGAGATACCAAGCCGGCCCAGCCGGACTTCATCTCCGCCGCCTTTGTAGAAGGCGTAGAGGGAAGGAGAGTTGTAGTTAAGGCCGCTGCCGATGCTGCCGGCCTGATCAAAGTAGAGGGTAATGGTATCCATGAAGGGATAACCTGCCAGCACCGCAGGAAGAACAGCCGCCACATAGGTGGCCGGAAAGATCCACATATCCCGCCAGCGGATGCGCCCGGTGAAGAACAGTACAAAGAACACGGGCATGAAAAATACCGCCTGCAGTTTGAAGGAGAAAGAGAGGCCCATGAAAACCAGGGAGAGCTTTGGTCTGTTGTCAAGGGCTGCCCAGATGGCCCAGACGGCCAGAGCCACATAGACGCCGTCGCACTGGCCCCAGTAGGCGCCGTTCAGAATCACCGTGGGCAAGAGCAGCGTGCCGCAGAAGGCGGCAAGACGGAGGGCAGGCTTATCTGTATAGAGAGAAACGAGCCGCAGACCACCCCAGGCCAGCAGCACATCGAAGGCGATGGAGAGGAACTTGATGAGATGGAGATCGGAATAGTTCGTATAGGAGAAGGCGGCGAGGAAGTAGAGGTAGGGGAGGTTGTAGTTGCCGACACGGTGCCGCAATGCTTTCACGCCGCCGTATTGCCGGAAAAAGTCCACCCAGCGGGTGAGGAAGTTCTGGTAGTCCAGCGTCTCGTGGTCAAGACAGAGAAAACGCAGAGAAAAAGCCACTGCCAGCAGCGCGGCGGCACAGAGCCAGTGGAGCCTTGTTTTTAAAGTTTTTTCCTTATATAAAATAAAAAGACTTAATGCAAAGGCGGAGAGGAGAAAAAAGGCAGCAATCATGGATGAAACTCCCTGAAAATGAAAAAATGCTCTTGACAGGTCAAGAGCTCATTGGTATAATCAATCGATATGTTTTTGCTTAGTGCGGAATAACCCACTTTCCAGTAACCACAGTTTAACAGATTGCCACGGAAAAATCAACAGGAAACTGAAGAATTTTATCAACGCTGCCGGGCGTGTACAAGCCCGGGTCCGAAAGAGTCAATAACATGCCAGAGCGCCGGAGACGGCGCCGAAGTAAAGGAGATAGAGCGATGCCAAAAGATGTCTACTACGGTAAGACCCTCCGAAAGAGCTTTGCCCGCAGCGACGAGATCCAGGAGATGCCCCATCTGCTGGAGGTCCAGAGGGATTCCTACAGGAACTTCCTTGAGAAGGGCCTGCAGGAAGTGTTCCGCGATGTGGCCGCTGTTACCGACCACTCCGGCAACCTGGAGCTGAGCTTCGTCAGCTACACCATGAACGAGAGCCCCAAGTACTCCGAGGAGGAGTGCAAGGCTCGCGATGCCACGTATGCCGCGCCCCTGAAGGTGGGCGTGCGTCTGCGCAACCGCGAGACCGAGGAGATCAAGGAGCAGGAGATCTTCATGGGCGACTTCCCCCTGATGACCGAGAGCGGCACCTTCATCATCAACGGTGCGGAGCGTGTCATCGTCTCCCAGATCGTCCGTTCCCCCGGCATCTACTTCGATAAGAAGACCGACAAGACCAACGCCTCCATCTACACCTCCCAGATCATTCCTTACCACGGTGCCTGGCTGGAGTGCGAGACCGATCTCAACGACCTTTACTTTGTCCGCATTGACAAGACCCGTAAGCTCCCCGTGACCCTTCTGCTGAAGGCTCTGGGCGCTTACAAGGAGGACAAGCCCTACACCTGGCTGAGCTGCATCCCCAGCGTCAACGCCGGCTGCATCACCTCCGATGCCATCCGCGAGTGCTTTGGCAACGACCGCTTCATCAACACCACTCTCGACCGGGACACCTGCATCTCCCGCGACGAGTGCCTCAACGAGATTTACAAGAAGCTCCGTCCCGGTGACCCCGCCACCCCCGAAACCGCCGACGCCCTGCTGGACAGCTTCTTCTTCGATCATCGCCGCTACGACATCTCCAATGTCGGCCGCTACAAGTTCAACAAGAAGCTCTCCCTCTATCCCCGCGTGGCCGGCTCCTGGTGCGC
>SVLG01000023.1 GCA_015068055.1 Oscillospiraceae bacterium
CTTTTCATCCTCAATTACGTTGCCAGCATCAGGTCATCCAAATGACCGCGTTCCAGAATGTTGGTACGGTCCAGCAAACCGCGGATCACCTGACCGGCAATTTCAACACCTGACAGATCCTTCAGACCTCCACCGCGCTTACCAAAGGCAGAACGTACGCCTTCTACAATGACTACTTCTCGCATCTCCGTCCCCCCCTTACAGTTTTTCCAGAATGGTACTGACGCCGATACCGCCGCCGCAGCAGGAACTGAGGACGGCATATTGTCCGGCGTTTTCCATTGCGCTAATGGCAGACTTCGCCATCCAGATGCCTGCCACGGAGCCGCTGTTGCCTACGGCCAGTGCGCCGCCAAAGCTGTTCCAACGAGCATTTTTCATGGAAGTATACGTCCGGCGCGCCATTTCCTTGCGGGTGCAGATGTCGTAGACAGCCGTCAGCTGGTTATTTTCCCAGACAGCAATGTCCGCGATCTGCAAGCCTGCATACTTCAGCGCCTTCAGGTTGGAGTAGGCCGCGGCAACTCCGGCCGCGTTAGGCTCACAGCCCGTGTCTGCGCCACCGACCCAGCGGGCCAAAGGCTTCAGACCCATGGCCTTCGCCTTTTCAGCGGACATCATCAGAATGTAGCCGGCGCCTTCCGTCATATGGGCCACGTTACCTGCGGTGCATACGCCGCCCAGTAAAGACGCACATTCCTGCACATTGACTGCGGACACATCGTCAGATGCCGCTGTAATTTCGGGGGTTTTTCTGGTAGCGGGCACCACATAGGGGACAATCTCGCTGCCGATTGCACCTTCAGCAAGCGCTCTGGCGTGATCTTCACGACTCTTGGCGGCCACTTCGTCGCATTCTTCGCGGCTGAGGCCGTAGAGCCTTGCAATGCGGTCGCTGACCTCCGCATGATCCAGATCTTCATCCTTAAAGGGGGAATTTTTCCGCACGAGGGCTCTGGGGGCAATCAGTTTATAGGGCGCAACGTCCGTTGCCATGAAGGCAGGCATCTGACTCCAGGAGTCCATGCCGCCTACGAGACATACATCGTCCAAACCCAGAGCGATTTTGCCGGCTGCATGGTTCATCGCTGCCAGCACAGAACCTTCCAGCATTTCCAGAGTAACAGAAGACGTGGGCATGGGAAAATCAGCGCCCAGTGTGATATACCGGCCCAGGTTCACTGCGTTCAAATCGTGATTTGCGGAAGATGCGAAAATGGTGTTCACGTCTTCCTTCTGTATCCCGAACCTCTCCACAGCGTTGTTCAGTGCCAGAATACCCAGCTGTGCCGCCGTCTTGTCCCGGAGCGCCCCGCCAACGGCGCAAAAGGGCGTTCTGGAAATATTAACAAGCACAACATCTCTCATGATTCGATGCTCCTTCTATTCTTCGAATGTGCCTTTCGCAATTGCATACAACATCCTTGGTTTGAACAGGGTGCATAACTACCGTGCCGTCAGATGCCCAGATAGGCTTTCTGCAGTTCTTCGTTGTTTTTCAGCTCCTCGCCGGTGCCATGCATGACGTTTTCGCCGGTTTCAATGACATACGCTTTGTCGGCGATGGTCAGAGAGGACGAAACGTTCTGCTCAACCAGCAGGATGGTCATACCTTCCTCTTTCAGCTTCCTGATGGTATGGAAAATGCTTTCAACGATGATGGGGGCCAGACCCAGAGAGGGTTCGTCCATGACCAGCAGCTTGGGCGCGGCCATGATGCCGCGGGCGATGGCGCACATCTGCTGTTCACCGCCGGAGAGGGAGCCGGCCAGCTGCTTGCGGCGCTCCTTCAGTTTTGGAAGGATCTCGTAACAGCGCTCCAGATTTTCTTCGCGTATTTTACGGGCCTTCGGCAGATAGGAACCACACATCAGATTTTCCTCTACACTCATGTAGGGGAACAACTTACGACCTTCGGGAACCTGAACAATACCCTTTGCCACACGCTCGTAAATAGGCATATGGGTAACATCTTCACCGTTGAAGCTCAGGCTGCCGCTCTTGGGGATCAGCTGACCTGAAATGGTCTTGATAGTCGTAGTCTTACCAGCGCCGTTACTGCCCAGCAGAGCAGTGATGGTTCCCTCCTCGACCTCCAGAGAAATACCGTGCAGCGCCTGGAATTCACCGTAGGAAACGACGATGTTGTCAACTTTAAGTAGCATACTTGTTCACCCCCAGGTAGGATTCGATGACCTTCGGGTCGGACATAACTTCCTGCGGCGTACCTTCGGAAATCAGTTTGCCTTGGTTCATGCAGTACACACGTTCCGTCAGGGTCATGATGACCTTGATGACGTGCTCAATGATAATGATAGAAACACCGGTTTTACTGACGGTACGGATGCTCTCAATGATCTCCCCACGCTCCGTGGGGTTCAGGCCCGCCATAACCTCGTCCAGCAGCAGGATCTTGGGCTCCGTTGCCAGAGCGCGGGCGATCTCCATGCGTTTCATCTGCACCAGCGTCAGGGACTTGCCGCTGACATTGGCCAGATGGCCGATGCCCAACAGCTCAATAATGCCATCCGCGATCTTACCGGCATCCTTGACATTGGGGTGACGCATCATAGCGCCTACCATCACGTTCTCCCGCAGCGTCAGAGCGCCAAAAGGCTTCACCACCTGATAGGTGCGGCCGACGCCCTCCTTGCAGATGTCGTGGGGAGCCATATTCTGAATTTCCTTGCCGTTAAAGATGATTTTACCGGAGGTGGGCGGGAAAGATCCGGAGACCATGTTGAACACGGTGGTCTTGCCGGCACCGTTGGCACCGATGACACCCAGGATCTCGCCCTGTTTCAGATGCATACTGACATCGTTCACTGCCACCAGACCGCCGAACTGCTTGGTCAGGTGTTCAATTTTGAGGACAACATTGTTTTCCATATTCATGCCTCCTCCTTCTTTATGGCTTTTTCGCCCTTCTTGAGCTTGCCGCTGAGCTTGCTGCTCAGACTGCTGATCAGGCCGTAAATACCGCCGGGAGCGAAGCGAACCACCACGATCAGGGCAATGCCGTAGAACACGGTGCCGAGGGACGCTGCGCTGGCGCCCATGCGGGTGCGCATAAACTCGCTGATAAAGCCCATGATGGCAGCGCCGATGACGGGGCCCCACAGGGTACCTCTGCCGCCGATGACGCAGTACATCATAATCTCCAGAGTCAGGGTATAGCTCAGCACCTTGGCAGGCATGACGGTCAGAAGATAAAAGCCGTAAAGAGAGCCGGCCATGGCCATCAGGGCGGAACTGATCATCTGGGCATAGGTCTTGTACATAACCACGTTGATACCGGTCGTGGCGGAGGCATCCTGATCGGAGCTGATAGCCATCAGGTAATAGCCGATCCTGTGGTTCTTGATCCAAGCGGAAACAGAAATTGTGATGACCAGCGCACCCAGCACCACATAGAACCAGATGGGCTTTGTAAACTGCATATCCTGCCAGCGGCCGCTGTAAGGCAGCAGCAGACCCAGGGAGGCACCCAGCTTGAAATCACCGATGTACTGGATAGAGGATACGATGTAGAGGCCGATATAAAGGAAGGCGACCGTAGACAGGGAGAAGTAGGTGCCGGACAGGCGGAAGCAGGGACGGGAAATGACTGCAGACAGCAGTGCAGAAACCACCATGCCGATGAGCATGCCAATCCAGGGAGAACAGAAACCGCCCACATAGCAGATGCCGGCAGCGTAGGCACCAACACCGATGAACAGGCCATTACCCAGTGCGAACTGGCCGGCGTAACCGCCGATGATGTTCCAGGCGCTGGAGAAGCAGGAGAAGAACAGAAGCGTAGTGCCAACCTGCAAAATGTACTTCTGCGTAACCACCTGCGGGATAAGGATTGCCACAATCAAGCAAATCGCAGGAAGGATGATTCCCTTATTAAATCTCATTTCTCTCTTCATCATGATTTCTCCTTCGACAGCAGACCGTTGGGTTTCAGGAACAAAATCAAGGCGAACAGGCCGAAGATCATCATCTGGGCAATTACGTTATTGAAGTAATAAGCGCCCAGTGTCTCAACAAGACCGATGATGATGCCACCAAGCAATGCGCCGGGGACGGAACCCTTACCGCCCAGCACCACCACGATCAGGCTCTTGAAGCCGAACGTCTGACCGGAAGCGGGGGACACGGTGTACATGGGGATCATTACACAGGCCGCCAGACCCACGCAGGCGTGGTTCAGCGCGTTTGCCAGATTGTAGAGCTTCACGTTGTTCATGCCCATCAGCTGTGCAGTTTCCTTATCCTGAGAGGTAGCACGAAGGGCACGGCCGATTTCGGTCTTGCGCAGCAGCAGCTCCAGCCCCACAGTAACGCACAGGATAGCAATAAATGCATAAACCTTTGCCTGCGAAATGGAAGCAACTCCCAGATCAAACATTTTGCCGCTTACGGGGGTGGCCACGGACTTGGCGTTGGCACCAAAAATGAATGTAGCCAGGTTAAAAATGATGTAGGAGATACCGGCTGTGGTCAGCATAACGTCCAGAGACTCACGGTCTTTGGTACGCATGACCAGCGGGTTCAAGATATATTTCTGCAGACCGGAGCCGTACAGGAACATGAGGGGGACCATGATGAGAATGGCCAGATAGGGATGTATGCTTGTTTTCCCGATCAGCACATAGAGAATGAACATGGCCATCATATAGGTGTCGCCCTGTGCCCAGTTAAAAATTCTCATGATACCGAAGGAAAGTGACAGACCAATGGCAACACAGGCGTAAATACCGCCCGTGAGCGTACCGTCTATCAACAGCTGAATCAAGCTGTTCATATATTACTTACCTCCTTGGGTGATTCGTTTTCTCTCGTATTCCTCAATGTCTCTTAGAGGGGCCGGTTTATCGGGAAATCCGCCATGTCCGCACCGCGGAGACGGGGACATGGCGAATACCCCCATATTGAATGACGGGATGCCCGCAAGCATCCCGCCACCATTTATTAAGATGCGTTATTCTGACAATATGTTTCTATCAGGTAATCAGTAGGGGAGTTCGAAGGGGTAGTTGGGGTTGGCGCGGGCCACAGGCCAGGCAGCTCTGTAGGCACCATCCTTGATGAAGCCAAAGGCAACGCCATTCTCGTACACATTCTGGTTATAAAGAACGGTTTCGCCATCGGGCATCAGACCATCTTCGTACTTGACGTGGTCGGCCAGAGAGAGCAGCAGAGCGGGATGCTCGCCCTTGATATCGGTGGCGGCCATGGCAGCGGCGATGGCATCGGGCTCGTCCGCGGTGGTGCGCTGCAGGGCGTCAACCAGAGACCACATGCCCAGCCAGACGCAGGAAGCGTTCTCATTGAAGGGATAGCCGAACTCAGCCAGGAAGGCATCACTGATTTCGCAGGCCCATTCAACGTCGTAAGAAGCGTTCTTCAGATCATCGAACCACCAGGAAGTGGACATCGTGTACTCAGCGGCCTCACCGCACTGATCGATGAAGTCGCCCTGAACGAAGCCGGCACCGGCAGCGAGGACGGGCATGAAGACACCCTTTTCGTGCATCTGCTTCATGAAGCGGATAGCATCGTCCATGATCAGGGTGGGCTCAATGTAGGTAGCGATGCCAACGTTTTCCTCGATCTTGGCAATCTCAGCGGAGTAGTCGGCAGCGCCGGAAACAACGGGAACACCAATAACAGTATTGCCGGTAGCTTCAGCAACCATCTGCTTCTCTTCCCAACCGGTCTGGCCGTAGTCAGCAGCATCGTAAAGAACCAGAGAAGTTCTGGGGTAGCCAAACTGCTCATTCTTCCACTCATCAAGCTTCAGCTGGGTGTGGAACTGGGCGGCGTTGGCGCTGTTGGCGTGATAAACGTACTCGTTTTCAACGGTGAATGCATCGTTGCCGGCGGCAGAGGTCATCTGCATGGGGATCTGAGCCGCGATAACATACTGGGACAGGGTGTTGGCCACGGCGGTGTTGTAGCCACCAACCACACAGGTGACGCCTTCGACGTTGACCAGACGCTCAAACTCGGTCAGAGCAACCTGACCATCGCCCTGGGTATCGCCGTAGACAACTTCAAGCTGAGCGCCGCCCAGATTCTGCAGGCCGCCCTCGCTGTTGATCTTGTCAACAATGTAGCTGATAAGGAACTGAGCCTCAGGACCGGCGGTAGCGGAAGCGCCGGAGAAGGGATACAGAGCGCCGATCTTAACAACGGGAACCTCGGCGGGGGTCTCCGCAGCGGCCGCGGCGGGAGTCTCGGCCTTTTCAGCGAGCTTCGCCTCGGCGGGAGCTTCGGTCTGCGCGCCGCAGGCGCACAGACCGAGAACCATAACCAGAGTCAGCAGCAGGGCAATGATTCTTTTCATGTTTTTTCCTCCATTTTTTAATATTTCTCATCATCTGCTTTTAGCAGAACAATGAACAAGAGAGTAATGCGCGGGATTTGATCCCGGTCCAAGCCTTTTACTTCTTTTCGCCGGTGTAGTCGTAGAAGCCCTTGCCGGTCTTTCGTCCCCATTCTCCGGCATGGTATTTCTGTACGACGGTGGGCCAGGGGAGATCCTCACGATCTCCGGACTGGCGGTAATTATCCATAGCAACGATATAGTGGAGATCAATACCGGTCAGATCCAGCAGGCGCAGAGGGCCCATGGCGTAACCCAGTCCCGTTTCTGCAACGATGTCAATGTCTTCAGCGGCGGCATAGCCACCCTCCAGAATGGCAAGCGCTTCCTCTGCAAGGACTCTGTTAAAGCGGCTTCCGATCATGCCGCGCAGTTCGCGCTGAATTTTTGCGGGAACTTTTCCGAGTCGTTCAGCAAACGCAACGATCGTTTCGAAGGTCTCCTTGGCGGTATGTTCACCACGCATCACTTCCACGCACTTCATGACCAGCGCGGGATTGAAGAAATGCATATTGCAAAGGCGGCCGGGGTTTTTGACAGAGTCTTTGACTTCGGAGGTGCAGATGAAGGAGGCGTTTGTTACCAGCAGAGCTTCCGGCTTGCAGGCCTCGTCCAGCTGCCGGAAGATTGTCTTTTTCAGTTCAAGCTGCTCAAATGCCGCTTCGACAACGATGTCCGCGTCTTTGACTGCTTCCGTAAAATCTTCCACAAAGTGAATGTTGGCAAAGGCCTGATCGCATTCTTCCTGTGTAATGCGGCCCTTGGCAACACGGCCGGGCAGATATTCATCCACGAAAGCCTTCGCTTTCTTCAGCTGTGCGGGGTATGCGTCGGTTACATATGTATCGTATCCATGCATGGCGCAAAGCGTTGCAATCTGATGGCCCATGTTACCGGCGCCAACCACGGCAACCTTTTTTACATCATTAATATTCATAGCAATCTCCCTATGTCGTGTCATGTGCATGCGTTCGCTGTTTCTGCTTAGTCTATGATGCCTTTTCCCTTATACTTTTCGAGTTCTTCTTCGGTCAGGCCGATTTCTTTAAGAACTTCGATCGTGTTGGCACCGATTTTGACCGTCGGGCCTGTCTTAATTTCGCCAACCGAGTCCATTTCAATGGGGCTGGAGGCCACTTTAAATGTGGCTCCGGAGGGGTAGACGACGTCTTCTATGTAACCGTTTGCCAGAGCCTGCTCGTCCTCGGAGACATCAGAAAAGTTCTGTATCTTGCCCGTCGGCAGATCATACTCTTTCGCGATTTTGAGCCACTCCTCGGAGGTTTTTGAGAGCATTATGCCGCATATAATTTCATGCAGCGCTTCACAGTTCGCGCGTCTGGCCTTATCCGTGGTAAAGCGGGCATCATGGATCAGTTCTTCTTTTCCGGCGATGGAAAAAAGTATGGGAAGCATCTTATCCGCAAGGCCGGCAGCCCAATAGAGATATTTGCCGTCTTTGCACTCGTAATCGCCGCTGCAAATGCCCATAGAAGCACGGGAGCGGGGATATTCAACGCCGCTTGCCTTCTGCGTCATAATCTGCATGGAGGACACGGCAAAAATACCGTTATGGAACAGGGAGGAGCGTACATAATCGCCTTTCCCGGTTTTTGTTCTGTTGAACAGCGCAGAACAAACCTCTGCCGCCAGCGTCATGCCTGTGAAAATATCACCCGCCGAAAATGGGGGATAGCTGGGATGATACGGCTCATAACGCGGCGCCATGCCCAGAAGCAGACCGGTTCTCGCCCAAAAGGCCGTATTGTCGAACGCCGGTATATCGGCATCCGGTCCCTTTTCGCCGTACCCGAGCAGCAGACCGTAGACCAGCGTGGGATACTTATCTTTTAAGCTCTCCCAATCCAGACCCAGACGTTTCAAGGCCCGCACACGAAGATTTGTAACAAAAACATCTGACGTTGCGAGTAATCTGTGGAAAAGCTCCATGCCCTCCGTGGTTTTCAGGTTTAAGACAATGTGTCTTTTACCGGTGTTATAAACGTCGTAGCTTGGATTCACTTCTTCGCTGAACTTCGCAGGGTTGTGGTCAATGGTATATCGTCTCCAGACGTTGCCGGATGCCTGCTCGATTTTGATGACATCAGCACCCATGTCTGCCAATATTCTGCTGGAAGCGGGCGCGGATACATAATCCGCCAATTCGACTACCCGTACCCCCTCTAAAGGTCTGCTCATAACTCGGTCCTCCTCGCATTCTAATTAAAGCCGTAATCGGGAGTTCACAATTGTCTCTGCATTCTTGAATGCTCACCAGGCTTCCGAGAAGTACCCCATAATTCTCATTATGTGGTGTATGGCGGATTCGCGCTTTTTATTTGCAATTAAATAAGCATGATTTACAGGCCGAGGTAAAAAAGGTTGTATCTCGGCCTATAAATCATGCTTATGTATCCGTATTATCAGCTTATTTGCATACATGATATGCAAAATTTTCATACTAACAAATAAATACTTGAATAATCCACCAAAAAGTAGTAAGATACCGCCAAGATTTTCGTTTTCGATAACGGGCAGCACCGTCAGGAGTACCACGTAATGAGAATTATGGGGTATTCTTTTTTTTATAAAACAAGACCAAGGCGGTTGATTTGCCGCTGCTGCTCGGCTCCGCTGAGGCTGGTGTAAATACGGGTAGTGTTCAGACTGGAATGGCCCAGCAGGTCCGCCAAACGGCTCAGATCTTTTTCCACCTTATAGTACAGGCAGGCAAAGAGGTGCCGCAGATTGTGTGGGAAGACCTTTTCTCTGGCCACCCGGGCAGCATCACACAGAGTCTTCATCTGATGGAAGATGTTGCTCCGATCCATTGGTTTTCCGCTGCGGGTTACAAAGATGCTCCCGCTGCGGATGCCGCGGTCTTTGGCGTAGCGTTCCAGTTTTCTTGAAAGAGCCTTTGGAATCAGGACCTGGCGGGTTTTCCCTTTCAGTGATACGCTGGCTCTCCCATGACGCAGTGCCTCCACCGTGATAAAGCGCAGTTCGCTGATCCGTATGCCTGTGGCGCAGAGTGTCTGCATCAGCATATAGAGTCGGGTGTCGTTTTTCTTTTTGGCGGCTTCCAGCAGGCGGTAGTATTCTTCCTTACTTAACTCTTGCTCCCTGCCGCGAAAGGCCTGGCGCTGAATTTTCAGGGCCTTAACCACACAGTCATAGCGCCCGCTTTCTTTAAAAAAACGATTAAGTGCCGCCAGCATGGAATTAACGCTGGCAGGCGCATATTTTTCTATCAGATGCTGTTTGTAGCGGATGACATCTTCTTTTTTGACTACTCCATCCCCGGCAAAAAGTAGGAAGTTATCTACGTCACGGCAATATTTTGCAATGGTGGCCTGGCTTTTTTCATCCTCGGTCAGCTTGCGGCGAAACTCTTCCAGCTGTGCTGTGGTGATTTTCTTTTCGCTCATGGATTGTCCTCCTTTTTCATGTCACTCTCCGCGGGGTCGTACTGCTATATGGTATGATGACTTCTCCTGCTACTTTTATAACATGTCCGCTCGGATTTACCGTGAAAATGATAAAGCCCGGTGCAGGCGTGAGACGCTGAAATGGAAAAAGCTCCCGATTGCAATCAATCGGGAGCTTTAAAAACCTTGAAAATCCTATTACTTCAGGCTCTCTTCCACGGCAACGGCCACGGCGACGGTGGCGCCGACCATGGGGTTGTTGCCCATGCCCAGGAAGCCCATCATCTCTACGTGCGCGGGCACGGAGGAGGAACCGGCGAACTGAGCATCAGAGTGCATACGGCCCATGGTGTCGGTCATGCCGTAGGAGGCGGGGCCGGCGGCCATGTTGTCGGGATGCAGGGTGCGGCCGGTGCCGCCGCCGGAAGCCACGGAGAAGTACTTCTTGCCCTGCTCAATGCATTCCTTCTTATAGGTGCCGGCCACAGGGTGCTGGAAGCGGGTGGGGTTGGTGGAGTTGCCGGTGATGGACACGTCCACGCCCTCAAAGTGCATGATGGCCACGCCCTCGCGGACGTCGTCGGCGCCGTAGCAGCGGACGGCGGCGCGCTCACCCTTGGAGTAGGGGATCTCACGAACGACCTTCAGCTCACCGGTGTAGTAGTCGAACTGGGTCTGCACATAGGTGAAGCCGTTGATACGGCTGATGATCTGGGCGGCATCCTTGCCGAGGCCGTTGAGGATGACGCGCAGGGGCTCCTTACGGGCCTTGTTGGCGTTGCGGGCGATGCCGATGGCGCCCTCGGCGGCGGCAAAGCTCTCGTGACCGGCCAGGAAGGCAAAGCACTTGCTCTCGTCGCTGAGGAGCATGGCGCCCAGATTGCCGTGACCCAGACCGACCTTTCGGTCATCGGCCACGCTGCCGGGGATGCAGAAGGCCTGCAGGCCGATGCCGATGCAGCGGGCGGCCTCAGCGGCGGTCTTTACGTTCTGCTTGAGAGCGATCGCAGCGCCCACACAGTAGGCCCAGCCGGCATTCTCAAAAGCGATGGGCTGCACGCCCTTGACGATCTCATAGGGATCAAAGCCGCGCTCTTTGCAGAGCTCACGGCACTCCTCAACGGAGGCGAGGCCGTACTCGGCGAGGACGGCAGTGATCTTGTCAATTCTTCTTTCGTAGCTTTCAAACAGTGCCATTATTCCGTCCTCCTCTCTTATTCGTGGCGGGGGTCAATGTATCTGGCGGCTTCAGCGAAGCGGCCGTAGCTGCCGGTGGCCTTCTGCAGGGCTTCGTTGGCATCCATGCCCTTCTTGATGTTTTCCATCATGGGGCCGACCTTCACAAACTCGTAGCCGATGATCTGATCTTCCTCATCAAGGGCCAGGCGGGTGATGTAGCCTTCGGTGAGCTGCAGGTAACGGGGCCCCTTGACCTTGGTGGCATAGGTGGTACCCAGCTGGCCGGTAAGGCCCTTGCCCAGGTCCTCCAGACCGGCACCAATGGGCAGGCCACCCTCGGAGAAAGCGGTCTGGGTGCGGCCGTAGACGATCTGCAGGAAGAGTTCACGCATGGCGGTGTTGATGGCATCGCAGACGAGGTCGGTATTCAGAGCCTCGAGAATGGTCTTACCAATGAGGATCTCGCTGGCCATGGCGGCAGAGTGGGTCATACCGGAGCAGCCGATGGTCTCCACCAGAGCTTCTTCGATGACGCCGTCCTTCACGTTGAGAGTCAGCTTGCAGGCGCCCTGCTGGGGGGCGCAGTGGCCGATGCCGTGGGTCAGGCCGCTGATGTCGCTGATCTCCCTGGCCTGCACCCACTTACCCTCCTGGGGGATGGGAGCGGGGCCGTGGTATGCGCCCTTGGCAACAGGACACATATGTTCTACTTCTGCTGAGTAAATCATGGTATCACTCCTTATGAAATAAAAAAATTACAAATTTTAAACGGGGCGATTATAGCACTAATACAAACATTTTTCAACCATGAAAACGTTTTTTTAATAAAATAGTGGTGGTTTTGTGCAGATTATGAGGATAATCCGCTGCGCAGACAAACAGCTGTTGTGTCGCTGGCGTTTTCGTGTTATAATGCGGCAGCTATCCGGAAAGGAGTGTGAGACTGTGCGCAGAAAACGAGTTATACTGTGGCTTGCCGCGTTGCTGCTGGTGGCCTCCTTTACGGCGGGACAGCTTCGGCTGAGCGTCAGCCGCTATGACTGCCCGGTGGCCGGCCTTCCGGATGATTTCGAAGGTTATCGGATTGTGCAGCTTTCTGACCTGCACGGGGCTTCATTTGGTAAGGAGAACCGCCGGCTTGTGGACAGAGTGCGCAGAGAAAACCCTGACATAATTGTACTCACGGGAGACTTTATTGAGGATGCCGGGGACCTGCCTGTAACAGGACGGCTGCTTCCGGAGCTTACAAAGATTGCTCCCTGTTATTTTGTCAGCGGAAACCATGAGTGGGCAAGCGGCGGCATGGAAGCGCTGCGCGCGCAGTTGGCCGTGGCTGGTGTCCGCTATCTGGAAAACGAGTTTGAATCCATCGACAGAGAGGGGGGAGCGATTCTCCTCTGCGGCGTGGAGGATCCCAACAGCTGGGCGGATCTCGTAAAGCCGGATGCGGTGGTACGGGAGGCTGCCCTGCGTTATCCGGGCACGCCGATCATTCTGCTGGGGCACCGCAACTACTGGATCCGGGAGTATCCACAACTGCCGGTGGAGCTGATACTCTGCGGTCATGGGCACGGAGGCATCGTCCGGCTTCCCGGTCTCGGCGGGCTGGTGGGCACCGACCGCCTTCTCTTTCCTGAACACACCGAGGGGGTAGCGTGCAGTGGCAGCTATCACATGGTGATATCCCGGGGGCTTGGCAGAATTTACGGGATGCCGCGCATTTTTAACAGTCCGGAGATCGTGGTTGCCGTTTTGCAAAAGGAGGCATAGCCCGCGCCCCGGCAGCATAGACTGTATGTGTACTGCTTACAGGAGGTGCTGCAGAATGAATGGCGATATTGACGATCTTATCTTTGGGGATGAGCTGCCCAGCGAAAGTGAAAGATGAAAGAGACAGGACCAGGTCCTGTCTCTTCTTTATCCGTTATATCGGTTCATGGCCCTGTCAATGCCGTCTTTTACACAGCATTCAATGGCATCCGCAGCCTTTTCACAGGCCCGGGCAAAGTCCTCGGCGTCCTGATTTTTCATGGTGCCGAGAACCCAGTCGGCCATGTCGTAATCGGGATGCGGGGGAGCCCCCACTCCCATGCGGAGCCGGGGGAACCTGTCGGTGCCGAGGTGTGCGATGATGCTCTTGAGGCCGTTGTGCCCGCCCGCGCTGCCGCCGGCCCGCAGGCGAATTTTGCCGGGTGCGAGAGCGACCTCGTCGGAGACCACAAGAACATGATCGGGGCTGACTTTATAGAAGTCGGCCAGCGGACGCACAGACTCGCCGGAGAGGTTCATGTAGGTCTGGGGCTTTATCAGCAGGACCTTTTCGCCGCCCAGAGTTGCCTGTGCCGTAAGGGCTTTGTTCTTCAAGCGGGTTACGCTGACGCCGCAGCGTTTTTCCAGTACGTCACAGACCATGAAGCCTGCGTTATGCCGGGTACCGCTGTACTTGGGGCCGGGGTTGCCAAGAAAGACGATGAGCCAGCTTGCGCTGCCGCCCATGCGGAATTTGGAAAACATATTACTCGAAGAGGGAGGAGATGGAGACTTCCTCGTACACGCGCTCAATGGCCTCGGCCATGAGAGGAGCCACAGAGATGTAGCTGATCTTTTCGCACTGAGGCTTACCGGCAGGGTAGGGGATGGTGTCGAGAAGCTTCAGCTCCTGGATGCAGCTGGCCTCCAGACGCTCAATGGCGGGATCGGAAAGGACGCCGTGGGTAGCACAGGCGTAGACTTCGGTGGCGCCGCCGATCTCGGTGAGGGCCTTGGCAGCGCCGCAGAGGGAACCGGCGGTGTCGACCATGTCGTCAAAAAGGATGACCTTCTTGCCCTCTACGTTGCCGATGATGTTCATAACTTCGCTCTGATTGGCGCGCTCGCGGCGCTTATCCACGATGGCAAGGTTCATATCCATCTTCATGGCGAACTGACGGGCACGGGCCACGCTGCCCACGTCGGGGGAGACGACCATGACTTCGTCGTTGCCCTTGCCGAACTTGTTGATATAGTAGTTGGCAAAGAGGGGGGCGCCGCGCATGTTGTCCACGGGGATATCAAAGAAGCCCTGAATCTGGTTGGCGTGGAGGTCCATGGTAAGAACGCGGTCAGCACCGGCCGCTTCAATAAGGTTGGCCACCAGCTTGGCGGAGATAGGGTCGCGGCTCTTGGCCTTGCGGTCCTGACGGGCGTAGCCAAAATAGGGGACGACAGCGGTGATACGCCCGGCGGAGGCGCGGTGCATGGCATCGATCATGATGAGCAGCTCCATGAGGCTGTCGTTAACAGGGTTGCAGGTAGGCTGTACGATAAACACGTCCGCGCCGCGGACGGGCTCAAAAACGGAGACAGAACACTCGCCGTCGGCAAAGTGCTTGACTTCGGAGTTACCCATGTTCTTATGGAGATAACGGCAGATATCCTGTGCGAGGGCGGGGTTGGAATTACCAGTGAAGATCTTGACCTCTTTACCGTGAGAAATCATACTTTTCACCTTTCTTATCTCTCTATGTAGTATGGGCCCGCATTCCCGCATTGGCCCTGCCTATACTATATCACAAATTTTACGGAATGGAAGAGCCTAAGCAGAAATTTAATCCCTTTACAAGAACGACTTTATTGTATATAATGTCATAGCATTATTTTGAAGGAATGAGTATTATGCTGGAATTTGAAGAGTATAAAGTAAAACTGAACAACATTAAGCCCACGCTGATCGAGCTGGGCAGTGCGCTGCAGCTGGATGAGGCCCGCCGCGAGGCCAACGAGCTGGAGGAGGAAAGCGCCCAGCCCAATTTCTGGAACGACATTGCCCACTCTCAGCAGGTGCAGCAGCGTCTCAAGCAGCTGAAGACCAAGTGTGAGAACTATGAGAGGCTCAGCACGCAGTGGGATGATCTCTATACCATGTGCGAGATGGCCCTGGAAGACGGTGACGAGAGCTTTCTGGACGAGCTTAAGAGCGAGTATGTCGTTCTCACCGAAAAGCTGGAGGCTATGCGCCTTTCCACCCTGCTGAAGGGGGAATACGATGCCAACAATGCCATTCTTACCCTGCACCCCGGTGCCGGTGGTACCGAAGCGCAGGACTGGGCCCAGATGCTTTACCGTATGTATACCCGCTGGACGGAGCGCCACGGCTACAAGTATACCCTTATGGACTGGCAGGACGGCGACGAGGCCGGCATCAAGTCTGCCACCATCAAAATCGAGGGCGAGAATGCTTACGGCTTTCTTAAGAGCGAGAGCGGTGTTCACCGTCTGGTGCGCATTTCTCCCTTCGATGCCTCTGGCCGCCGCCAGACCAGCTTTGTAGCGGTGGAGGTTATGCCCGAGATTACCAATGATACCAGCGTGGAGCTGAAGGACGATGACTACGAAATGCAGGTTTACCGCTCCTCCGGCGCTGGTGGTCAGAAGGTCAACAAGACCTCTTCCGCGGTCCGCCTGATCCATAAGGCAACCGGTATTGTCGTTTCCTCTCAGGTGGAGCGCAGCCATTTCCAGAATCTGGAGAACTGCAAGCAGATGCTTCGCGCCAAGCTTGCCGAGATCAAGGAGCGAGAGCATCTTGAAAAGATCAGCGATATCAAGGGCGTTCAGATGAAGATTGACTTCGGCAGCGCCATCCGCTCCTATGTCTTTATGCCCTACACCCTGGCCAAGGACACCCGTACCGGCTTTGAAAACGGTAATATCCAGAACGTTATGGACGGCGATATTGACGGTTTTATCAATGCCTTCCTTGCCATGAAGGCAAATCAGTAATGCATAAGGCTCCCGTTATCGGGAGCCTTTTTTATAGAACATGATCGATATTTTATATAAAGACGAGAAGATTATTGTCTGCATAAAGCCGGCAGGCGTACTCTCCACCGACGAGGAAGGAGGGCTGCCGGGCCTTTTGCGTCAGCAGCTGGGCATCGAGACCGTCCGTACCGTGCATCGGCTGGACAGGGTTGTCAGTGGTGTGATGGTGCTGGCGAGAACGAGCAGAAGCGCCTCCGACCTCTCGGCGCAAATGGGGACGGAGCGCTTTGGTAAGTTCTATCTTTCAGTTGTTAGGGGCTGCCCCGAAGCAAGACAGGGGAGCTTCCGTGATCTTCTGGGGCGGGATAAGAGAACCCGCATGACCTATGTGGCCACGGAACCCGGCAAGGATGTTCGGGAGGCCCTGCTGGACTACGAGGTGGTAGGTGAGCGGGAGGGCTTCGCCCTTCTGCGCATCCGGCTCCATACCGGCCGCACCCATCAGATACGGGTGCAGTGTGCCAGTCGTGGCATGCCGCTCTACGGCGACCGGCGCTATGGCGGCGCGGCTGAAGGGGAGGAGATCGCCCTCTGGTCCCATGAATTACGCTTTGACCATCCGGTCAACGGTGAGGCTCTGCGCTTTACGGCGCCGCCGCCGACGAAATATCCGTGGGACTTATTTACATCCACGTTGTAAGGACGAGCATTGCCCGTCCAAAAGAGGCACACCCCTTGGGGTGTGCCTCCTGGTATCTTAGCCGAGGTTCAGACCGCCGTTTACCATGATACGCTGGTTGTTGACGAAGTTGGATTCGTCGCTGGCCAGGAACACCGCCACAGGGGCAATGTCATCGGGAGTGCCCATTTCCTTGCAGACCCACTCACCCTTGTGGGCGTTGTAGCCGTGGGTGCGGTGGTACTGCATGCCTTCCATATCCACACGGTTGTAAGAACCGATGGACTCGGAGATGTTGGTCATGACGGCACCGGGGCAGATCTGGTTGAAACGGATACCTTTGTTGGAATACTCGAAAGCAGCCGCACCGATAAGACCCGCTGCACCGCACTTGGAGGCGGAATAGGCGCTGCCGCCGGTGGCCTGCTGTGCCACAGCGTCAGAGGTAGTCACGATGACGCTGGCAGGCGTCTCGTGAGCGAGGAAGTAGCGGATACCGGCCCGGAGCATATACATCACGCCGGTCATGTTTACGGCAATGACCTTCTCCCAGACCTCGTCATCGATGTCGGCCACACGGGCGAAGTTATCCATAATGCCGGCGTTCTGCACCAGCACGTTGCAGGTGCCGAAATTCCTGTCGCAGCACTCAAAGGCAGCAACGCAGTCGTCGCTTTTGCTGACGTCCCCGGCCATGATCACCAGTTTATCGCCCAGCCCCAGCTCTTCGGCTTCAGCCTTTAGCGCTTCCAGACGCTCCAGCCGACGGGCCACGGCCACTACATTTGCGCCTTCCTTCAGAAACGAGAGGGCGATGCCCTTGCCCATACCGGTAGAGGCACCGGTGATAACGGCGTTTTTACCATTCAAACGTTCTGCCATGAATATAATCTCCTTTCGTGTTAACCTAAAATACTTAATTTTCAGTAGTTTCTTTGAAGAAACTTGATGTATAATAAATTAAATAGGAGGGATTGCAATGAAAACGGTGGATTATGTTTTTCCGAAAATCAGCAATATTGATCCGTCCTGCTACATAGACGCATATACTCTGGTGCGTGAGTGCAGCAGCGCCCATACGCCCCGAGGTTTTGTGATCCGCTTTCTGGAACTGATGAAAAAAGTCTGCCCCTACGATGAAGCCTTTGTGATGTTTATGGACCCCAGCGGCAGACTGACGGGCCGCTACACCGTTAACATTGATGAGCGCTGGCCGGAGGAATTCGAGAACTACTATCTGAAAAGTCCCGATTTCCCCATGGAATTCAGCCCGCTCAGGGGCGAAAAGGAAGATGACCCCGGTTATGTAAGCTGCCGTATTATTGACTGGTCATCCTGCGCCAAAAGCGAATTTGTCACAAATTACATCAATGCAAGGCATCTGTGCTACTCCTGGGGCTTTTGCTTCTATGATCTGAACGGCAGTCACAGGGTCATCATGAGTCTGGACCGGACAAGAAGCGAACCCTATACCGAGGCGGAATGCAACCGCCTTCTTCTGGCTCTTCCTATCCTGAACAATATGCATCGGAACTTCTACTATCAGGGCATGGATAACTCAAGCCGTGTGCCGCAGTCCAGCTGGAACGAGTTTCGTCTTACCAAACGGGAGACGGAAATCGCTGACCTTCTCTGTCAGGGAATGAGCGTGCAGAACATCAGTTCCACGCTGTTTATAGCTGTAACCACCACCTATAAGCATATCGCCAATATATACGAAAAGGTGGGGGTATCATCTCAGCAGGAGCTTCTGGTCAAGCTCCTGAAGCAATAAGCTCTTCCAGAAAAAGCCGGACTTATGTCCGGCTTTTTCTGTTTTTCGGAGAATCAGAAGTTCTCCATCATGGTGTTGAACTTATCCAGTTCTTCGGGATCCATGTGGTAGCCGTGCTTGTCCTCAGGGTAGTTGCCGCTGCGGACATCCTGAGCCCATGCAGCGTAGGCCTGGCAGAGGAAGGGCATCAGCTGGGCATAGGTCTTGGCGTGGGAAGCAGCGCTGGGCATCATGCCGAAGGTGTCCATATCCACCATCTCGCTGCCGTCGCAGTGAGCACCGGCGGCAATGCCGACCACGGGAACACGGAGCTTCTTGGCAATGGCATTGGCCACTTCAATGGGAGTCAGCTCGATGGTCATGCCGCCCATGCCGTTCTCCTGATACTCATAGCCCCACTTGAAGATCTTGAAGGCATCCTCAGCGGTCTTGCCCACCTTCTTGTAGCCGGTGGCGTTGGTCTGCCAGCCGGAGACGGCGCCGACGTGGCCGTAGGTGGGGACATAGTTATCGGACATGTACTTCAGCGTCTCGTTCATGATGCCCATGGGCAGCATGGAGTCAGCCCCGTTGAGTACCCACTGGGCGCCCCACTTAACAGCGCTGGCCTTGTCGGCGTAAGTGCTGATGGGCATATAGTAGTTGATGTGGATGACCTTGGTGTAGCGGCGGTACTGCTTGATGGTGAGGCCGGCGACCATGGTCTCCTCGTCCAGCGTGCCAAGTCCGCCGCCGCCCAGCATGCCGGGTGTACGGAGAATGTCGCAGCCAACGAGCTCGGCGGCAAGACCGAAGACGGGACCCAGCTCAGCGGGGCACATCTGCACGATCTTCTCGCCCTTGTCCTTCATTTTCTGCAGATACCAGAGAGTTTTTCTTTCCTTACTGGCGGTTGACATTTTGATGTCCTGTTTTTCGACTTCCATAATGGAACCTCCTTATAAGATTTGGGGAGTGCTGATGTGGCCAGTATAGAGGGGTCTTTTTCAGCCTTGAATACTAAAATTTTAGTAATTGCAGCTTGGAAGCTGAAAAATACTGAAATTTGAGTAGAGTAAAAATACTTAATTTTGATGATTTTTCCGCCATCAGCCATGCCGTATAATAACTTTAGAATGGGATAAACAGCCGGAGGACAAGCATATGGAATTACGTTTTAGCAGCGCTGCCCGCAGTGCGCTGATGAGCGGCATCGATAAACTGGCCGACACCGTAAAGGGCACCCTCGGCCCCCGTGGGCGCAATGTGGCCATCTACCAGAAGCAGAATGTGCGTGGGGCTGACTTTTCCGACCGCAAAAGCGCCGGGGCCCATGTACTGATTACCAACGACGGCGTCACCGTGGCCAAGAGCATCGTTTTGCCGGATCCGCAGGAGAACATGGGTGCGCAGCTTCTGAAAGAGGTTGCCATTAAGACCAACGAGGGTGCCGGGGACGGCACCACCACGGCGGCGGTACTCTGTCAGGCCATGCTGAAGGAGGCCTTTAAGAATCTGGAAGCCGGGGCGGAGCCCATGGCGCTGCGCCGCGGTATGCGGCGGGCAGGCGACTGCGTGCTGGATGCTCTCCGTGCTGCCGCCCAGCCCATCACCAGCGAGGCGGAGATCGCCCGCGTGGCCACAATTTCCTCTCAGGAAGAGCTGCTGGGTGAGCTGATCGGCAAGGCGCTTTATACGGTGGGTGCCGAGGGCGTGATCACCGTGGATGAGTCCCAGCGGGGGGAGACAAAGCTGGAAATCCAGGAGGGCATCGTCTTTGACCGGGGGCTTCCCACCATGGATATGGCCACCGATGAAAAAGGGACCATGGCCGAACTCCACGATCCATACATTCTTCTCTGCGATGTCACCATCAGCAATCCACAGGATGTTCTGCCCTTCCTGATCCTTGCCGCCGAAGCAGGACAGGATGCGCTGATCATCTCCGAGAGCGTGGAAGGGGAGGCCCTCGGCCTGATCCTTGAGAACAAAAAGCACGGCGATATGAATATCGTCTGCGTCAATGCCCCGGAATACGGTGAGGGCCGCCGCTGGCGCATGGAGGATCTGGCGGTACAGACCGGCGGTACCTTTATCACCAAGGACATGGGTATGAATATCCGCGATGTTACCGAGGACATGGTGGGCCGTGCGGGCTATGTGAAGGTGACACGCCAGCACACAGTCATCAGCAACCCCGGCGGCGACCCGCAGACGGTGGCAGAGCGTGTGGCAGAGCTGCGGCATTTGGCGGCCAACACAGATTACGAGTTCAACCGGGAGCGCTTTAAGGAGCGGCTTGCCAAGTTTGTCTCGGGCGTTGCCAAGCTGCAGGTGGGCGGGAGAACCGAGCCGGAGATCTGGGAGCGCAAGATGCGGGCGGAGGACGCGGTCAACGCGGCCCGCGCTGCCTATGCGGAAGGAGTTCTTCCCGGCGGCGGTGTGGCGCTGCTGAACACCGTGGAAAAGCTCCGCTTCCTCATGAGTGTTCTGGAAGGGGACGTGCGCACCGGTGTGCAGATTGTGGAGGAGGCCGTAAAAGCTCCTTCGCGACAGATTCTGCTCAATGCCGGACTGGATGGCATCAGCATCACGGAAAAGCTTCTTGATTTGCCTGCCGGTATGGGCTTTGATATGGACGAAGGGGAATACGTGGATATGTGCGAAAAGGGCATTCTTGACCCGCTGCGGGTGACGAGACTGGCCTTTGAAAATGCGCTGTCTGTGGCGGTGACCGTTATCAGCGCCGAGGCCGGTGTCAGTGCGGAGCATAAGGAGGAAAAATGAGAAGGGAAGAAAAGATAAAATCCTTTATCGAGGCATACGATATCGTTGTACCTGCGGCGAAAGTGGAAAACGAGCTGAACTATATCAAGGCGCAGCTGCGCCACGGTATGCAGTACGACACGCTCACCGGCGGTGCTCTGCACATTTTCCCTGAAGCGGAACTGGAAGCGCAGCGGGCGGAACTGGAAAAGCTGGCCTACTTTGAAGTGAAGCAGGAACTGGTGCTGAAGGATATCGTTGAGCAGCAGCGGTTTAGCGTCACAAAGGAGGAACTGGAAGCGGAGGCAGCGGCCATGGCTGCGCGCCAGGGCTGCACTGTAGAGATGATCCAAAGCTTCTTTGGGGAAAATCTCGCCATGCTGGAGCGGGATGTGAAGATGAAAAAAGCCGAAGACTGGATCTGTGCGCAGCAATAAAAAGGAGCGGGTATGACCCGCTCCTTTTTCATCGTTTTTCTCTCGGTTTGAATATCACCGCCACCAGCCAGCCAAAGAAAACGGCTGCAGCAATACCACCGGCAGAGGCTGTCAGCCCGCCTGTCAGTGCACCCAGAAGACCGTGTTCCGCAACGGCTTTGCGGATACCTTTCGCCAGACAGTGACCAAAGCCGGTCAGCGGCACGGTGGCCCCGGCGCCGCCCCACTCGGCCAGCGGTTCATAGAGGCCAACAGCGCTGAGGGCCACACCCAGAACAACATAGGCCGTCAGAATGCGCGCGGGAGTGAGCCTGGTTTTATCGATAAGAATCTGGCCGAGAGCGCAGAGAATTCCACCCAGAAGAAAGGCTTTCAGATAATCCATCATGTTCCTTTATCTCCTTCCAAAACCACTGCGTGACAGATGCCCGGAATGCTCTCACCCTGCAGCGCTGTCGTAGGGGAAAGAAGGGCACCGGTAGCCGCTACCAGTACCCGTTTCCATTGCCCTTTTTGCAGGCGCGGGACAATGTAGCCTGCCAGAACGCTGGCGCAGCAGCCGCAGCCGCTTCCTCCTGCGTGGACGTCCTGCTCGCTGCCGTCATATATGAGAAGACCGCAGTCGCTGCAGCCTTTGCCAAGAATGACACCGTCGCGTTTAAAAAGATCCACGAGGATTTCGTGTCCCACGCGGCCCAGATCTCCGGTCAGAATGGCATCGTAGTCGGACGGGCGGCGACCGGTATCGCTGAAGTGAGTTTTTATCGTTTCATATGCTGCGGGTGCCATGGCCGCACCCATGTTGCCCGAGTCCTTTACTCCGGCATCTACGATACGGCCGGTGGTGATGTGTGTAACAGCGGGGCCGGTACCCTGCGCGCTGAGGATCAGCGCACCGGCGCCGGTGACTGTCCATTGGGTGACGGGACTGCGCTGACCGCCATACTCCAGAGGTAGACGAAACTGCCGTTCCGCCGTGCAGAAGTGGGAGGAGGTCATGGCTGCGCAATGATCGGCATAGCCGCCGTCGATGGCCATGGCGGCCAAACTGAGCGCCTCCGTCATGGTGGAGCAGGCACCGTAAAGTCCAAAACAGGGGACAGGTACCTCCCGGAGTGCAAAGGTGCTGCTGATGCACTGGGCCAGCAGGTCACCCGCAAAGAGATAGTCAAGCTCTGCCGGAGACAGTTTGGCCTTCTCGCAGCTGAGTTGGAAACACTGACGGAGCATGGCGCTCTCCGCCTGCTCCCAGGTTTTCTGCGCAAAATATGAATCGCTGCTGATATAGTCAAAGCAGTCTTTGAGCGGCCCTTCACCCTCTTTTTTCCCCCCGGTCGCGGCGGCTGCGATGATTACGGGAGCTGCGCTCAGGCGCACGGTTGCCCGTCCAAGTCGTTTGCTGCTTATGCTATCACTTCCTTTTCTGCCACAGTATGCCCCCGGACGCTCATAAGATGCACAGTAAAGCATTTTTTGATGAATGTATAAGTTACAGCAGCATTTTTTGAATTGTACGTTTTAATGGACACATGTTATGGTATTATTAAAGCAGGAAAGGAGAGTGCCCATGGCAAAGTCCCCTCAGCAGAAATTAAAGCTTTTGCGTCTTATGGAAATCCTGCTTTCCCAGACGGATGAAAACCACCCTATGTCCGTTGCCGAGATGATTACCCGTCTTGAAAAGTACAATATCAGGGCCGAGCGCAAAAGCATTTACGATGATCTGGAGGCACTGCGTCTCTTTGGTCTGGATGTTGTTATCAGCCGCGGACGGGGCTGCGGTTATTATATCGGCAGCCGCGATTTCGAGCTTCCGGAGCTTAAGCTTCTGGTGGACAGTGTGCAGTCCTCCAAGTTTATAACGCAGAAGAAAACGGAAAGTCTTATCGGCAAAATAGAGAAGCTGGCCAGTGTTTACGATGCAGAGCTTTTGCACCGGCAGGTGTATGTCCGCAACCGTGTCAAAAGCATGAACGAGAGCGTTTATTACAACGTAGACAGCATTTCGGCGGCTATTGGTAATAATAAGCGCATCCACTTCCGCTACTACGAATATACCATCGAAAAGGAGCGAAAATTCCGGCACGACGGGGCTGTTTACGAAATCAGTCCCTTTGCCCTCATCTGGGATGACGAAAACTATTATATGCTGGGCTGGGATGCCGCCGCTGCAAGGATGAAGCATTTTCGCGTGGACAAGATGGAGGGCATTGTGGAAGGAGAAGCGGGCCGGGAGGGAAAGAGCGTCTTTGAGCAAATGGACGTGTCCGCCTATTCACAAAAGGTTTTTGGCATGTTTACCGGGGAGGAAGTGTCTGTGAATTTGCGTTTCCACAGGCATCTGGCCGGGGCGGTGATGGATCGCTTCGGCAAGGAAGTGATGCTGGTCCCGGATGGAGATGAGCATTTTACCGTATCCGTTCCCGTTGTGCTTAGTCCCAAGTTCTATGCCTGGGTTTTCAGCTTTGGAACCGAAGCGGAAATTCTTGCCCCGGAGCGGGTCCGAACCGCCATGGTGGAGATGCTTGCGGCCGGTTCCGGACAGTACCGATAAGAAGAAGGGAGCCGCAGCTCCCTTCCTGTGAGTCAGCTATTCAGAAATTCCTCCACCAGGGCGGCCGCTTCCGCGCGGTAATCTCCGGCGGTGTTCAGCCAGCGGATGCTTTTGTCCCGCTTAAACCAGGTGATCTGGCGCTTGGTAAACTGTCGGATGGCCCGGGTCAGTTCTTCCTTGAATACGTCCTCGCCCTGAATTTCTCCGGTGAGATAGCGCAGGATAAAGCGGTATTCAAGGCCCAGATCGTAGAGATGCTGCGGCTCACCGCCTGCGGCCAGATAGTCGCGGACCTCGTCCAGCATCCCTTCCCGGAGACGCTGATCAAGCCGCTTACGTATCCGTTCCTCCATTACATCCATGGGCCAGGTCAGACCCAGCTGCAGAGCATCAAAGCGGGGCTCCGCCTCTTTTGCTTCCGGCCGTGGTGTTCGGCTCCTTTCGATGCAGCGGATAATGCGGCGCTTGTTTTTCCAGTCTGAGGGGTTCTGCATCAGCCGCTCCCGCTCTTCGTCCGGCAGCAGAGGATAGAGTTCAAGAAGCTCTTTCTGTTCCAGTTCGGCCCGCAGGGCTGTATCCGGTTCGCCCTGCATGAGTTCATAACCGCGCACCACAGCGGCTACATAGAGGCCCGTGCCGCCAACGATAAAGGGAACATGGCCCCGCTGCGTGATTTCCGGAACAAGTCTGTAACATTCCGCTTGAAAGTCCGAAACGGAGAAAGGCTCACCCACCTTCCGCACATCGAGCATATGATGCACCGCCAGAGCCCTTTCTTCCGCGTTTACCTTGCCGCAGCAAAGGTCAAAGCCTTCGAAAATCTGTCTGGAGTCGGCGGAGATGATTTCACCGTTGAATTGGCGGGCCAGATCAATGCCCAACGCACTCTTGCCGGAGGCGTTGGTGCCGACAACGGTGATGATTTTGGTTTTATCCATACAAAACACCTTTCTCTCGGAGAAAACTGGCTATCAATATAACATGATTTGTTTTTTTAGTAAAGGGGCACCGGGGTGGATGACTATACTCTGATTCGCAGCCCGCGCAAGACGGTTGCTATTCGTGTTCTGGAAGATGAAAGTGTCGTTGTGCGCGCACCGCAGTATCTGAGCCGAAGCTGCATTGACGCTGTTGTGGCGAAGCACGGCCGCTGGATCGAGAAACAGAGGGAGCGCCACCGGAACCATGCGGAGCGCTTTCCGGAGCCCACGGCTGTGGAACGGGAGGAACTGATCCGCCGCGCGAAAAGCGTTATTCCGCCAATGGTGGAAAGGTATGCGGCTCTTATGGGCGTGAAGCCTGCCGGCCTTTCCATAACCTCGGCCAGAACCCGCTTTGGCAGCTGCAGCGGAAAAAACCGCTTGTCTTTTTCCTGGCGCCTTATGCGTTATCCCATAGCGACGATCGAAGCGGTGGTTGTCCATGAACTCTGCCACATCGTACATAAGAACCACCAGAAAGAGTTTTATATTCTGCTGCGTTCCATTCTTCCCGATTATGACGAACGCACAGGAATTTTATAAAAGTGAGGAAAGTAGAATGGGGTATGTACTGAACAGTAACTCCCGCACCGTGCATGATCTGGACTCGTTGGACGGACGCTGCCGCCTTTCCCAGATCCAGGAAGAAAACCGCTTCGAATTCGACACACTGGAAGAAGCATTGGACTATCTCCCCAATGTCGTCCGATGTTGTTACTGTATACATGAAGAATGAAAAAGGGACTGCTTGCAGCAGTCCCTTTTTCATTTGGATGGTTTTGCAACCCGGGGTTTGCCGCTCCAGTATTCGTCGGTCAGGCGGAGAAGTGTCTGCTGGAAGCCGTAACGCTGCTGCAAGGCCTTCAAGGCGCCGAGATCCGCGGCGGCGCTGCTGCGGAGGAGGCGGCAGCGCAGCATCAGGTTTTTCGGTGTATGCGTGAGATCCACAAACTCAATGACGTCCACCTCGTAACCGCAGCGCTCCATGACTTCACTGCGGATGGCATCCGTGAGCAGGGCAGACATGCGCTCCTTCAGTAGTCCGTGCTTCATGAAAATATCCAGATCCCCGCCCTTATGAACGGAGAGATTTACCTCGTGCTGACAGCAGGGGACGGAGAAGACGTAGGGAACGCGGTTTCGGATGGCATAATCCAGAGCATAGTCGGTGGCGGTGTCGCAGGCGTGAAGCGTCACCAGCATGTCGACTTCTGCGTCCACGGTATCCCGGCTTACATCACCGAGGATGAAGCGCAGCTTATCGTAGCCGTATCGCGCGGCAATGGCGTTGCAGTTTTCCACTACGTCTGCTTTAAGGTCATATCCGATGATTTCGGCATCCAGCCCGCGCTTTTCTGTTAAATAGTAGTACAGGATGAAGGTCAGATAGGACTTGCCGCAGCCAAAATCCATGATGCGTATGCGTTTACGGGGGAAGCTGCGGAGGCTGTCGTCAATCAGCTCCAGGAAACGATTAATCTGCTTGTATTTGTCGTAACGGGAGTGTACAATAGTATACTGTTGGGTGAACACTCCGAGATCCACCAGCGCGGGCACAGCTTCGCCTTCGGGAAGGAGATAGCTTTTACCGCGGTTATGATCCTGGGCGGCGGCCCGGACAATGTCATTCCCGCTGACGGACTTTTTCATTTTTTTGCCGTAATGCGTGTAAGTACAGCTCTCGCCGGGTTTTACCGCGCAGATCTGGCGATAGAGCGGGGCAAGCTCTGCAAAACGGGCAGAGGCCTGCTCTGTAGTCAGGTTTTCGTGGAATACCTGCGTGCCCCGGCGGCTTTCCATCTGCCAGAGAAGTCTGCCCTTCATCTGTACCGGGCGCATGGTCACTTTTTCCGCTGTGGCCGCATCGGCCGTTTTGCCTTTGTCGCTGAGGGTGAGCTTTACCACCTTGTCAAGACCCTTCAGTTCATCCAGCATCATCTCAATGTTCATAGCGCCCTCCTGTGCATAGATCAGACCCTATTATAGAATAAAGCGCACCACTTGAAAAGAAAAAATTTGAGATAAACGGAGTGTAACAATATGACTGCAAAAGAAGCCATTGAGTATCTGGACAGTTACTATCTCAACGTAACCAAGCCCGACCTGAACCGTATCATCACCCTGATGAATGCCCTTGGCAATCCTCAGAAGGGGCTGCGCTGTGTCCATGTGGCCGGCACCAATGGCAAGGGCAGCACCTGCGCCCTGGTGGAGCGCATGCTCCGTGAAGCCGGATACCGCACCGGCCTTTTTACCTCGCCTCATCTGATCCGCTACAACGAGCGTATGCAGATCTGCGGCGTGACCATCCCCGATGAAGAACTGGCTGCCATTGTGGAGGAACTCAAGCCCGTGGCGGAAAGTACCGGTCTTGTATTCTGTGAGTTTGAGATGACCACGGCGGTGGGCCTTATCTGGTTTGCCCGGCAGAAATGTGACATCGTGGTGCTGGAGGTTGGCCTTGGCGGCGAGTTCGATGCCACCAATGTCATTGACTGCCCTGAGTGCGCCGTGATCACAAATATAGGTCTTGACCACACCGCCATCCTTGGCAACACGGTGGAGGAGGTTGCCTCCGCCAAGGCCGGTATCATCAAGAGCGGCTGCGACACCGTTGTCTACCGCAGCGGGAAGAATATTGAGGCCGTGTTCGCCAAGCGCTGCGCGGAGTTGGATGCGCGCATCCATCTTGCCGACTTCGACGGTATTCACAGCATCAGCTCCTCTCTGGAAGGGCAGGTTTTCGACTGCGGCGAGCGTAAGGCGCTGCAGCTGGGGCTGCTGGGCGAGCATCAGATGAAGAATGCCTGTGTGGCGCTCACGGTCATTGATGTTCTGCGCGGCAAGGGCTGGAATGTCAGCGAGGAAAACATCCGTGCGGCCCTCTCCGGAGTTCACTGGCCCGTGCGCTTCCAGGTGATGCAGAAGGATCCCCTTTTCATTCTGGACGGCGGCCACAATACCCAGTGCATCGAGTCTCTTACCGTGAATCTCCGCACTCTGCTGCCGGGCAAGTACCTTGTGCTGCTCCTGGGCGTACTGGGGGACAAGGACATCGAGGCTATGAGCGATGAGCTGGCGGAACTGGCATCGGAGTTTGTCACCATTACCCCGGAGAGCAGCCGCGCCCTGCCGGCGGAGGAACTGGCAAAGCTTCTTAAGAGCGAAGGCAAGCCCGTTACCGTCGGCGGTGAGATCGCCGACGGCATTGAGATCGCGCTGCGTCATGCAGCGGAGCACGATGGCGCGGTCTGCTGTGTGGGTTCTCTCTATCAGGCCGGTGAGGTTTTAGAGTATTTCCAGAACAGGGAGCAGGCATGAAAACCGTTATTCTCGCATGCCGTACGCTGGAGGATGAACTGAGGGCGGCACTGCAGGATTGCGGCAGGGACTATGAGATTGTATGGCTGGAGTCCGGCTTACACAATGCACCCCAAAAGCTGACGGAGCGGCTGCAGGAAGAACTGGACAAGATCGAGGCGGAACGGGTTCTTCTGGCCATGGGCTTCTGCGGCAATGCGGTGGCGGGAATACACGGCAATTTTGAGATCATTCTCCCGCGGGTGGATGACTGTATTTCGCTGCTTCTGGGTTCTGTGGCACGTCGCATGGAGATTGCCCGGGAGCATGCCGCGTACTTTTTTACCGAGGGCTGGCTGCGGGGCGAACGCAACATTATCGTTGAGTACGAGCACGCACTGAGTAGATACGGTGAGGAAACGACAAGGGAGATCATGGAGATGATGTACGCTCACTACCGCACTCTGGCTGTTCTCAACTGCGGCGTTGGCAGCCCGGCGGGCCTTTTGCAGCAGACAAAGGAGATTGCGCAGCGTCTGCATCTGGAGCAGAGGGAGATTACGGGGACCCTTGCGTATCTTGAGGAACTTATTACCGGTCCCTGGCCGAAGGAACGCTTTATCGTGCTTCCTGCGGGCATGGAATTGAGTGCGGATGCGCTGTTTTTGCCTGCTTGTCCGTCGTCTCCGTAGCAGCCGTGTATACGGTAAAGCTTCTCAGATTGGTAACAAAGGACCCCGAAAACTTGACATCCATGCAAAGAGATGTTAATATCTTTACGCTAATTTTATGTTGAATTAGCAAGTTTTAGCTTTCTATTTGCGGAAACAAGCAAAACAATGAAAGAAGGAGAACACAAATGAAGAAACTGCTTGCTATGATGCTGGCTCTCTGCATGGTCTTCGCTCTGTGCGCCTGCGGCGCCGAGAAGGCTGAAGAGGCCCCCGCTGCTGAGGCTCCTGCTGCCGAAGCTCCTGCTGCCGAGGCTCCCGCTGAGGAGGCTGCCTGGGCTCCCGACGGCCCCGTGACCATGATCGTGTCCTACAAGGCCGGCAATGGTACCGACGT
>SVLG01000107.1 GCA_015068055.1 Oscillospiraceae bacterium
CAGTTTCCAGGTGTCTTTATCAAAAAGTTTCATCTTACTTGGCCTCCTTCTTCTCGGGGTAAACGCCAAAGCGGCGGGGCAGGGTGTACTTGTCAATGAGCCAGGTGCAGACGTTCATGATGAGGATGGCGAAGCTGACGCCCTCGGCATAGGAGCCGAAGTAGCGGATGAACACGGTCAGCGCGCCGCAGCCGATGCCGTAGATGATCTGGCCCTTCTTGGTGGTGGGGCTGGTGGCATAGTCGTTGGCCATGAACATGGCGCCGATCATGAGACCGCCGGAGAAGAGCTGATAGGCCATCCAGGCAAAGCGGGGATTGCCCTGGGGAAAGAGGAAGGTCAGCACGGCCACGGTGAGCACGTAGCTGCCGGGGATGCGCAGGTTGATGACGCCGCGGTACAGCAGATAAGCGCCGCCGATGATCAGTGCGATGGCGCTGACTTCACCGATGGAGCCGCCCTTGATGCCGATGAGGCAGTCCATGAGGCTCAGCTGAGGCAGCACGCCCTGGGCCATATCGGCCAGGGGGGTAGCGCCGGTGACCACGTCCAGCTGGTTGAGGCTGAAGAACTCGCCCTTGTAGCTCAGAGGCTCCATCCAGGTGGTCATCAGCACAGGCCAGGAGAAGAGGAAGCAGCGGCCGGCCAGAGCGGGGTTCAGGAAGTTCTTGCCAATGCCGCCATAGAGCTGCTTTACCACCACGATGGCAAAGAAAGCGCCGATGACGGGCACCCAGTAGGGAATGCTGGGGGGCATGCAGAGACCCAGCAGCACGCCGGTGACGGCGGCGGACAGGTCATGGATGGTGGAGTTCTTCTTCATCATGCGGCGGTAGCCCCACTCGAAGAACACGCTGGCGGCGGCGCTCACCAGCACCACCAGCAGAGCGCGGATACCGAAGAGATATGTACCCATAGCCACGGCAGGCAGCAGGGCGATGATCACATCGCGCATGATGCTCTGCACGTTGGTATTGCTGCGGATATGGGGGGAAGAGGTAATGAGAAGCTTATCCATTACTTCGCGGCCTCCTTTTCTTTCTTGGCCGCCTCGGCCTCAGCCTTGGCCTTGCGCTCGGCGTTACGGGCCTGGATCTTGGCCTTGCCGGTCTTGCAGGAGTGGGTCAGGGGCAGACGGGCGGGGCAGTTATAGGTGCAGGCACCGCACTCCAGGCAGTCCATAATGTTGTACTTTTCAGCCATGTCCAGATCGCCCTTACGCTCGTACATATAGAGGTAGGTGGGCAGCAGGCGCATGGGGCAGGCCTCCACGCAGCGGCCGCAGCGGATGCACTCGCTGCGCTCACTGGCCTTGGTGGTGTCCTCGGCAAAGGCGAGAAGACCGTTGGTGCCCTTGTTGGTGGGCACGGAGAGATCATAAAGGGGCATACCCATCATGGGGCCGCCCATGACCATCTTGACGGGGTCCTTCACAAAGCCGCCGGCCTGCTCCACGAGGTAGCTCACAGGAGTGCCGATACGGATCTGGAAGCACTTGGACTCGGCAAAGGAGGTGCCGAGAACGGTGCACATACGCTCGATGAGGGGCTTGCCCAGATGGAGCTTTTCGTAGATGGCGAAGCAGGTCTCCAGGTTGAAAACGCTGCAGCCCACAGCGGCAGGCAGGCCGCCGGGAGGCACCTCGCGGCCGGTCACTGCGTAGACCAGCTGCTTCTCAGCGCCCTGGGGGTAACGGGTGCGGACACCCATCACTTCCACAAAGTCCTTGCCTCTGGCCTTTTCGGTGAGCAGGGCAATGGCGTCGGGCTTGTCGTCCTCAATGACGAGGGTAGCCTTCTGCACCTTGCAGGCAGTGACCACCAGACGGATGCCCTCGATGATCTCCTCGGGGTGCTCCATCATGCAGCGGTGGTCGCTGAAGAGGAAGGGCTCGCACTCGCAGCCGTTGATGATGACGGTGTCCACCTTGCCAAGACCGCTGGAGATTTTGAAGGCGGTGGGGAAAGTAGCGCCGCCCATGCCGACGATGCCGCCGTCACGGATAGCCTGCACGATTGCCTCGGGGTCGTTGAGGGCCTCAGCGGGGTAGGGAACCATGCTCTCGTCGGGGGTATCCAGACCATCGTTGTCAATGATGACACTCTGGCACATGGAACCCATGCTGGTGAGTCTCGGCTCAATGGCCACAACGGTGCCGGAGACGGAGGAGTGGATGGGGGCGCAGACGGGGCCGCCGGCCTCGCCGATGAGCTGGCCCATCTTCACCTGATCGCCCACCACCACACAGGGAGTGCAGGGCTTGCCGATATGCAGGGACATGGGGATGACTACCTGGGGCGGAGCCGCCAGGCGCTGGGACGGGCGATTCACCGAGGGGTCTTCCCCGTGATGAACGTGCACGCCGCCAAAGAACTTGTAGGACATTTGCGCTTCACCTCTTAGTTCCTTTTTATATTTATTTCTTATTCTTTATAGGAATTGTGAAATAACATTACTGCATGACCAATCATATATTTTAATCTCGAACCCCGCAAAAGTCAACCATTTGTATGACTTTTGGCATAATGCACCCATCAGTTGCACCAATGCTACGTAATATTACACCATTTGACAACAGCTGTAAAATACTTTAAATGAAATATGTCATGCCCCTCTTGCATAAAGAGGGGCATGACACAAAAAACGCTTACTTGCAGAGGAGCTTAACCCGCTCGGCGATCTTCTCGGCGCAGAGACCGAAGTCCTTGAGAAGCTGCGCGCCGCTGCCGGAGTGGCCGAACTCATCGTTGACGCCCAGACGGCTCACGGGGACGGGACAATGCTCGCTCAGGAAGGAGCAGACAGCCTCACCCAGACCGCCGATAACGCTGTGTTCCTCACAGGTGACGATCTTCCCGCAGTCCCTGGCGGCAGCAAGCACCAGTTCAACGTCCAGCGGCTTGATGCAGCACATATCGATGACGCGGACACGGATGCCCTCGCTCTCCAGAAGCTCGGCAGCCTTCAGGGCTTCCTGCACCATAAGACCGGTAGCGATCACTGCGGCATCGGTGCCTTCACGGAGAACCTTGCCCTTGCCGATGGCAAAGTCGGAGCAGTCTTCGTAAACGCCTTCGACGGCCAGACGGCCGAGGCGCATATAAACGGGGCCCTTGTGCTCATAGGCGGCCTTGACGGCGGCCTTGGCCTGGGCATCGTCGCAGGGGCTCAGCACCACCATGCCGGGGATGGTACGCATAAGGGCGAAGTCCTCGCAGCACTGATGGGAAGCGCCGTCCTCACCCACGCTGATACCGCCGTGGGTGGCACAGATCTTCACATTGAGGCCGGGATAGCCCACGGTATTGCGAATCTGCTCAAAAGCGCGGCCGGCAGCGAACATGGCAAAGCTCTGGGCAAAGGGGACGAAGCCCATGGTGGAAAGACCGGCAGCCACGCCGATCATGTCGGCCTCGGCAATGCCGCAGTTGATGTGGCGCTCGGGGAAGGCCTTCTTGAAAATGCCGCTCTTGGTGGCGCCGGCCAGGTCGGCATCCAGCACCAGAACGTCCTCGTGCTTCTCACCCAGTTCCTTCAGTGCGTTGCCGCAGCTCTCGCGGGTAGCGATCTTTTTCACGTCAGCCATTATTCCGCCTCCATTTCCGCCATGGCCTTC
>SVLG01000024.1 GCA_015068055.1 Oscillospiraceae bacterium
TCAATCCGCCGAGTGCAGCCGTACCGCATTGCCATCGCCAACGAGCGTGACCAGCCCGCCGAGAAAATAACATAGAAGCATGGTCAGGAGCGTCAGTATCAAAGCCACCGTGGGATTATCGGTACAGGCGGAGATAAACTCTCCCAGAGCCGTCAGCGCGCAGGCAAGAAGGAAGTAGGCGATAAGATTACCGTAAGCCACGACAAGGTTCATGGGTCCGAAAGCCGCAAGTACAAGCGGGTAAAGGGCCATTACCGCAAGGGGCAGTGCAAGAACCAAAACCATGGCAAGGTATTTGCCCCATACAACC
The DNA here is from genome assembly GCA_015068055.1 of Oscillospiraceae bacterium. Next base: position 311 of record SVLG01000024.1, read on the forward strand.
GCAGCCATGGTTGTGGGCAGTGAATAGAGAAGTCGGTCCGTTTTCTGCTTGCGCTCCTCAGCAATGGAACGCATGGTGAGCACCGGTACAACAAAGATCAGGATGATCTCCAGCGAGGAAAGCACATACTCGAACTGCGGCGCACCCTGGAGACAGCAGTAGACCCAGGTATAGATACCCCCCACCAACAGCAGCGTCAGTGCAATGAGCCAGCCGACAAAACTATGATAAACCGCGGCGAGTTCGCGCCTGCATATTGTAATCATTCTTCTCCCTCCCTTTCACCGGCTGTCAGCTCAAGGTATACATCCTCCAGACTGGCGTGGCCGGGTATCATGGACAGGATGGGCACCCGCCGCTCGGCAAAAGCAAGAAATACCTCCTCTGCTATGTCAACGCTGCTCATAAGCTTTACATGACAGAGAGAGTTTTCGTCCATGCTGCACTCCAGCTTCTGCACTTCCGGCAGGGATTCGGCAATTTCTTCCACCTGACGGCAGCAGCCTTTCACCAGCAATTCCAGAGAATTATTCCCCGCAAAAAGCCGCTCCAGATTTTCCGGCGTATCTTCGGCCACCAGCCGTCCCTCTGAAATGATAAGAACACGGTCACAAACGGCGCGGACCTCCGAGAGGATGTGACTGGACAGTATCACCGTGTGTTCCGTCCGCAGGGAGCGGATCAGCTCACGGATTTCCATGATCTGCTTCGGGTCAAGACCAACGGAGGGCTCATCCAGAATGACCACTTCCGGCTTTCCCAAAATAGCCTGCGCCACACCTACTCGCTGCTTATAGCCCTTTGAAAGCTGGCGGATCAGCCGGTGAGACACATCCGAGACGGATGTCTTCTCCATCACATCCGCAATCTGTCGGCCTTTTTCCTCGCCGCGCAGCCCTTTCATGCCCGCGACAAAGCGCAGATACTCCTCCACGGTCATCTCGCCATACACCGGCGGCTGCTCCGGCAGATAGCCAATGAGCTGCTTTGCTTCCAGAGCCTCTTCCTCTATATCGTGGCCACCAATAACCACACGGCCGCTGTCCGCAGTCAGACAGCCGCTCATTATGTTCATAGTTGTGGACTTACCGGCACCGTTGGGACCAAGAAAGCCGTAAATCTTTCCTCTTTCCACGGTGAAACTCAAATCACTGATCGCTCTGTGGCCGCCGTAGCTCTTGCTGAGCCCTGTCACTCTGATCAATTTCCGGTCCTCCTTCTGTTTCTCTAAACCACAGGATCGTATCTCCAAAGGATGAACTGGTCTTGTATGGAGTGTTAACAATCCGTGAACAAGCGAAAAAGCTGCTCGAAAGAGCAGCTTCTTGCTTCTTATTTTCGGCGGCGGGAACCGCCCTTACGATCCGCGTAGAGCTTATTGCCGCTCATACGACTGTCTGACTCCTGCATGAACTGCTTGAGTTTATCCTCAAAGCTGGCATCATTGCTGGGGCCGCGGACAACACCCGGCTCGGCCGGCGTCCACTGTGCCGGAGCGGGTCTGGGCGCAGGAGCAGCTGTCTGAGGTCGGGGGGCCGGTCGACGGGGTGCCGGCTGTACGGGAAGAGTCTGTTTAATAGAAAGATTAATCTTGCCGTCCGGGGTAATGCTCAGCACCTTAACATTCACCATCTGACCCATCGTCAGAAAGTCATGCACGTCGTTTACATAGGCATTGGCAATCTCGGAAATATGTACCAGACCGCTCCTGCCCTCCGGCAGCGTGATAAATGCGCCGAACTTTGTGATGCCGGTTACCTTCCCTTCGAGAACTGACCCAACTGAAAGCTCCATACTTTTTTAATCCCCCACGTTATATATCACTGTTTCCCCGGGAGCAACCAGTCCCAACTGCTGTCGGGCCAGACGCTCCCATTTTTCCTCTTCGCCGGTTTCTTCGATAAAACGCCGAAGAAAAGCGTTCTCCTCCCTCAGGCATCGGGCCGCCTCCTGCTGACTTTCCAACTGAGTCCGGGCCTCCGCCAGAGATGCACCCACACTCCGTAACGTAAGAGATCCGTACACAACCAGTATCAGGATCAGCAGCCGAAGTGCTGACTTTGTCATCCGCAAGCACATGCTCCTTTTCTCTGCAACCATGCAGCTTTGCAAGCAAACAACTTGATGTCTCTCCTATCATAAACCAATTTTTTGCGTTTGCAAGGACTTTTTTCATAAAAATTATTACTATTATTAACAGATTCTTCAAGTACTTCAGCGGCAAGCGCAGAATTCCTGCAAAGTACTCCAACACCTTCCTGATGTGGCTGCCTGCCAGAGTTTCATGCAGCAAAACGCCGCCCAAAGCCAGCAAAAGAAGGTCCGGCCGAATGCTGCCACCCGCATACTGCAGCAGAGCAAAAAGAAGCAGCGCCGCCAAAAGTAGAAACAGGGTATCCCAGAGCCAGCGGAAGGGCAGATGTAACCCGCAGCATAGAAACCATAGGACATCGAGGCACAACCCAAGAGTCATGCCCGCGGCAAGGGCAACTACCAGCAAGAGCAGCTGCTCGGAAATACTGCTGGCCATCTCATCCGAAAAGCCGCTGCCGCAGACTCACAGCAGGCTCGGCATAAACGATCGCGGTAATGTGTCCGCAGATCACCAGCTCCCCATCGTCTACGGTTAGCTTTTCCACCTTGAGTTCCTCCCCCTGCACCCTCAGTTCACCCAAACCGGTCTTCATCTCCACGATTCGCTCATCAAAGGCAAGGACCTCCTCTACGCCGCTGACGCTCATGCGTTGCCTGCTTTCAAGAATAATATTCTGCGCCGCACGCTTTGTACTCTCCATTCTCTCTGCCATCACATCGCCTCCCTCCCTTTATTCTATGCAAAGAGCTGTCTTGACATGTCCAAAGATTAGTGATAATTTTTAGTGGTTAGGCCGGTGTGGCGGAACAGGCAGACGCACGGGACTTAAAATCCCGAGATGGCAACATCGTACGGGTTCGACCCCCGTCACCGGCACCAAAAGAGGAGTGGGTTTTCCCGTTCCTCTTTAAGTTTAAAAGCGAGGAGTTTTCTCCTCGCTTTTTATTTATGGAACCATCAGGAACAAAATCAAAGCGGCCACGCCCCAGCCGATGACAGCAACCACAACATTAACTGCAGCCAGTATCTTCATCGGCAGGTAATACCGCCTGTCGACATATCCCTTTGATTTTAATATTCGTCCGACCAATGAAACGGGAATGTTCAAAAACAGGAATGCAAAACCGCAAACTGTAATTATTAAACCAGTCAGACCGCGCCAGTCAACAAGGAGGCCGCTCAGGAAAACAAGAAGCAAAAGAGACAGTACAGCCTGAATGTAGAATATAAAGCTTCCATTTCTTCTTTTTTCCATACCATCACCCCTTTTTATTAAAAGGATAGCACGAATGCCGCCGATATGCAATCCAGGGCTTTCGTTCACTTTTTTGATCTTAAATATGCCAATACTCTTGCGAACTCAGCAAAAGGAGGCTATAATATGATTGGTGGTTATACCACAAATGATTGACAAGGAGTGGAACATATGCAGGAAGCCAAACGATACGATGTTGTCGTGGTGGGTGCCGGCAACGGCGGCCTCTCCGCGGCAGCTTATCTTGCCAAGGCCGGCAAAAAGGTTCTGGTGCTGGAAAAGCACAATCTCCCCGGCGGCTGCGCCACCAGTTTCCGCCGCGGTGCTTACGAATTTGAAGCTACGCTCCATGAAATGTGCCAGATGGGCCGTGGTGTGGAGGGCGAACCCCGCGGTGCGGTGCGTGAGCTGCTGGACGGCTATGGTCTGGATGTGGACTGGGTCCCCATTCCCGAAGCCTTCTGCGCTGTGGCCACCGACCCGGAGAAGGGCTTCAACGTGGAAATGCCCCTTGGCGTGGAAGCCTTCATCGATGAGATGGAGCGTCAGGTGCCCGGCAGCCGTGAGTCTATGACCAATGTCATGGAGATTTCCCGTATGCTGGTGGATGGTGTCGACTGGCTGGGTGAACGTCACAACCACCCCAACCCTCTGCAGAAGGTGGAAATGCTCATCAAGTTCCACGATCTCATGAAGGTCGTCCCCGCCTCCGTTGAGACGGTTCTGGATATGCTGGGCGTACCCGAAAAGGCCAAGAACATCTATGAGTCCTACTGGACCTATATCTCCGCCCATTCCGGCAATATGTCCTTTGCGGTTTATGCTTTCATGACCTACGTCTACCTGACTCAGAAGCCCTGGATCGCCCGGAACCGCAGTCATGAAATCGGCATGGCCTTTGATAAGCGCATCCGTGAGCTGGGCGGTGAGATCTGGTACAACTGCGAAGTGAAGAAGATCGACGTAAAGAACGGTGCCGTGCAGGGTGTGGAGCTGGCCGGCGGCCGCTATATTCCCTGCGAGCGCGTGATCTCCAACCTGATGCCCCATGTGGTCTTCGACCGCATGGTCGACCCCGCCGAGGTGCCCGAGTATGACCGCCGCGCCATGAACGCCCGGAAAATCGCTCAGGCCTGCGTCACCGTCTACATCGGTCTGGACGCCACCGCCGAAGAGCTCGGACTCAAGGGCTACGATACCTTCATGCGTGAGGATCCCAACAACCGCAACCAGTACGCGGATTCCGCCAATATCGATACCCATAAGGACATCACCGTCACCGTCCTCACCAATGCCATCCCCGACGCCATGGGTCCCGGCCGCGCTTCCATGCAGTTCTCCAAGTTCTATACCGAGGATCCTTTCGCCAACGTCAGTGAGGAAGAGTACTTCCGGGTGAAGGACCGCATTGCCCGGCAGTGCATTGAGCGTTACGAAGCCGTTACCGGCTGCGATCTGCAGAACCACATTGAGGAGATTGTGGTGGCCTCTCCCGTCACCTGGGCCCGTTATCTGGGCACCCCCAAGGGCGACGTCTACGGCTACGAACCTCATACCTGGGACGGTATGTTCCCCCGTGTCCAGTCCGGCACCGCTGACCTGGGCTACACCATCAAGGGTCTCCGCTTCGCCGGCGGTCACGGCACCCAGATGGACGGCTACAGTCAGGCCTATATGTCCGGCGCCGAGCAGGCCCGCTATACGCTCCATGACATGAAGGAGGGTAAGTAAGATGAAGTATAATTACGATAAAAAGCTCCTGAAGGGTCTGGGCGTCGGTGCCTTCCTGGGTCAGGTGAAGCTCCGCGAGAAGATGATCGCCGCGGCCCCCGACACCATGCCCCAGTCCATCTACAACGCCAACATTCTCGCCAAAAAGCTCCACCCCGGCACCCAGTACGCCGTGGTTTCCGAAATCAGCGAGCATGCCGATGCGAAGAGTTTCACGCTGACAGCCGATACCGAGAAGGGCACCGAAAAACTGGCCTACTTCCGCGCCGGCCAGTATGTGAGCATCGCGCTGGATATCGGCGATGCAAAGCTCAACAAGCCCTATACCCTTCGCTCCTGTCCCAAAATGGCGCTGGACGGCAAGGGCTATATTCTCACCGTTAAGACAAGCCCCAACGGCTTTGCCTCCGACTACATTCTCAAGAACTGGGAAGTCGGCACCAAGGTTAAGCTCTCCGCGCCTCTGGGTGAGTTCTACTATCAGGAGCTGCGTGACGCAAAGCATGTGGTGGCTCTGGCCGGCGGCAGCGGCATCACTCCCTTCTGCTCCATGGCCGCCGCCATTGCCGACGGCACCGAGGATTTCAAGCTCACCATTCTCTACGGCAGCCGCACGAAGGATGCCATCCTGCTGGGCGATGAGCTTGCGGGGATCGAAGCGCGCAGCGGCGGCAAGGTGAAGGTTGTTCACGTCCTCTCCCATGAGGAGGCCGAGGGCTGCGAGAAGGGCTTCCTGACCGCCGAACTCATCAAAAAATACGCCGGCGAGGGAGATTATTCTGTCTATGTCTGCGGCCCCAAGCCCATGTATGCCTTCCTGAAAACCGAGCTTCCCAAGCTGGGTCTTAAGGACCGCCGCATCCGCTGGGAAGTGGGCGGCGAATACGGCGATCCCAGCAAGGATGAGGGCTACCCCGCCGATGTCGCGGGCAAGAGCTTCGAGCTCACGGTACTGATTCGCGGCGAGGTCTATAAGACCAGCTGCCGGGCCGACCAGACACTGCTGGACGCCTGCGAGCGCGCCGGTATCCGCGCCCCCTCCCACTGCCGCAGCGGCGAGTGCGGCTGGTGCCACTCCCGTCTCGTCAGCGGCGATGTCTACATTCCCGAGGATGGAGATGGCCGCCGTCTGGCCGACAAGAAGTTCGGCTGGGTTCACCCCTGCCGCAGCTATCCGCTCAGCGATGTAACGCTGGATGTTCCTGTTATCCTGTAAATGCAGCCGTTCCGGGCGGAGTCATTGACTCCGCCCGGTTTTTCTTATATAATCATTTCATCCCTTTGTTGAGGTAAGTGTATGAGCGGTTTTGGCAAAATATCGGCACCGTCCCTGAAAGAAAGCTGTGTGCAGGCCATCCTTACAAAGATTCTCTCCGGTGAGCTGAAGCCCGGAGACCGGCTACCACCGGAACGGGAACTGGCTGATACCATGGGCGTCAGCCGCAGCAGTTTGAACCACGGCATTGTGGAACTGGAGGCCATGGGTTTTCTTACGGTGGAGCCCCGCCGGGGCACGGTGGTAAACGATTATCGCAGCCACCCGACGCCTCAGTCTCTGGAAGCTGTCATGCGGTACAGCTCCGTAGAGATGGACAGAGCTCTCTTTTCCGATTTGATGGATACCCGTCTTCTGATCGAAAGCGAGTGTGCAAGGCTTGCCTGCCGGAACATCTATGAGCGAACGCTGGATAGGATGCAGGCGATGGTGGATGAACTGGCCGCTGAACCGGCGGATCCCACGGAACTCCTCTATCAGTTCCATTACCGGCTCATACAGGCCAGCGGCAACACCATTTACAGCATGATCTACCGGGGTTTTGAAACGGTGCTGCGAAACCTGATCCGCCAGCACTACTCCATGCGCGCCGGGGACATCCGGGAGACAGCAAAGCTTCATCAGCAGCTGCTGGACGCCATTCGTACCGGGGATGAGGATGCTGCGGAGCAGAGGGCACGACAGATACTGACCCAGGGCATCAATGCCCTGAAGGAAGAAAAATACGGGTAACACACTCCAAGGAGGTACAGATATGGCTCAAAGAGAATTTGTCTGGCAGGATCGCAAACGAATCATTTTTGGTCTGCCCTGGACGTTCACAAAGTATCGGCTTACCAAGGAAAAGCTATACATTGAGAAGGGCTTTCTCAACAAGCAGGAGGAGGAGATACGGCTCTACCGCATCATGGATCTGAGCCTGCGCCGCCCGCTGGGCCAGCGCATCTTCGGTCTCGGCACCATTCACTGCTGCACGGCAGACAAGTCCACCCCGGAATTTGACATCCTGCGCATCAAGAACTCCTCCGATGTCAAGGAAATGCTCTCCGACATGGTGGAGCAGCAGAGGGACGAAAAGCGCATCAGTGCCAGAGAGTTCTTGTTTGATTCGGACGACAATTTTGACGAAGATGACTTTGACGATCATATGTAAGAAAATCGGGATGCACCGCATCCCGATTTTTCTTATTCCAGATTGAGCCGCTTTTTCAGGAAGTATGCCGTGATGAAATAGAACACAGCGGCCACTGCCAGCTCAGCCGCCATGATGATCGCCAGCACCACGGTATGCTCAAGCCCGTAAGCGAGTCCGTCCGGGAGTATCCCGTCAATAATTCCGCCTGCTATCTGCATTGCCATCTCCATAGCAAAAAAGGCCAGTACGGAAAAGAGCGATTTACGGTTGGCAAAGCTGTGGCCGATGGCCATGGCCGCCCAGATCCAGAGCGTTACAAGCAGCGCACCGAGCAGAAGGATCAATCCACCCTCCGCAAGCGTCAAAACTGCCTCCCAAATCTTCCAATTCTGCTGGAAGTCCGTAAACAGGCCAAGCACAAGGCGGACGCTCTCCATGATCTCCTCTATATTAAAGGTCATAATGAAAAGCGCTGCGATCAGAACCGCCACCGTAAGAATATACCACAGCGCAGTCAGCAGAAGCTTTGACCATATATGCCGGTGTACACTCACAGGAAGGGTCATCATCACGTAACCCTCATCACTGAGGAGATTTTTCCAGAAACGATAGAGCATCAAGGCAAAGGCCAAAATACAAACGCCCATGATGGAAAAAACGAAAATCACGATAAGGATAACGCCGATGGTATTCAATACACCGTTGTTGGCATCAAGAAAAGACAGACCAAACAGGCGCATCAGAACCGAAACCGCCAGCACCAACGCAAACATCGGCAGCATCCAGCGGCTGGTAGCCCGCAATTCATGCTTTAAAAGCTTCCTCAGCATTTGAACACCTCCCTGAAGAGCGCGTCCACGCTCATGCCCCGTTCTTCTCTCAGTTCATCCACGCTGCCCTGCAGAACCAGCTGCCCCTTGTTGATGAAGATCACCTCATCCAGCACCTTCTCCACGTCCGCGATCAGGTGGGTGGAAATCACAACCGCAGCCTCCGGGTCATAGTTTCCGATGATTGTTGAAAGAATATAGTCCCGGGTGGCCGGGTCTACGCCGCCGATGGGCTCATCCAGAAGATAAAGCTTTGCCTTGCGGCTCATAATCATGATCAGCTGAACCTTTTCTCTGGTACCCTTGCTCATCTGACGGATGCGCTGACTTCTGGAAATGCCAAGATGCTCCAGCATTTCCTCCGCAGCATCGCGGCGAAAGTCACCGAAAAAGTCCTCATAAAAGTCCAGCAGCTGCGCCGCACTCATCCACACGGGCAGGGCACTGCGCTCCGGGAGATAGCTCACCAGCGCTTTACTTTTCACACCCGGCTTCTCGCCGCAGATAAGTATCTCGCCGCTGCCGGGCTGCAAAAGGCCGTTGGCCAGCTTAATCAGAGTACTTTTGCCGCTGCCATTGGGCCCCAGAAGGCCCACGATGCGCCCCGGCCCGATTTCAAAGCTTACATCCTCCAGAGCGCTCACTTTTCCGTAGCGCTTGGAAAGTTCTTTGCAGGTTAATACACTCATGTGTCTCCTTCCTCCTGCCGCAGCAGGTCAATAATCTCATTTTTATCAAAGCCAAGGGATGCCATGGCGCCGCAGAAGGCCCGCATATGGCGCCGGGCCAGCTGCCGTCTGGCATCATGGATGATTTTGGCATCATCAGTAACCAGTCGGCCCGCAGTACGCTGGCTGTATACAAGCCCTTCCCGCTCCAACTCGGCAAAGGCACGCTGCAGTGTGTTGGGGTTTACCCCGGCTTCCGCCGCCATATCCCGCACTGAAGGCAGCCTTTCCCCGGCCGCGTACTCACCCGTCACTATGGCAATCTTGATTTGTTCCACCAGCTGAGCATAAATAGGCGTGTCATTATGGAATTTCCAGACCACTGTTTCACCTCATTCTGTATCGTTGTATTAGTTGATTAATACAATAACACGTTTTTCCGTTTTGTCAAGTACTGTGTATAAAAAATTTGGCGGGCATCACTGCCCGCCTTTTCTGTATTCTCTTGGAGTAACGCCGTAATGCTTCTTGAAAAGCTTGGTAAAGTAGTTCACATCCGGTATGCCGCAATATTGGGCAACGGTCTGTATTTGCTGGCTGCCGCCCCGAAGAAGCCGTGCTCCCTGCTCCAGACGCCTATCAATGACAAACTCCGTCAGAGTTTTGCCCGTCTCCCGATGGAAAAGCCCGGAAAGATAGCCCGGACTGATGTTGAGAACCGAGGCGATGGCACGGAGGCTCAGGTCCCGTGTGAGATCGGCTTCGATCAGCAGCACAGCCTTTCTCACCAGCGGCGAATAGTTCTCCGCCGCATGCTTACGCACAAGACGACAGTAGGCACGTATCATATCCGGAATAAGCTTCCGCGCCTCATCCGCCTGCCGGACGCTCTCGATCCGGCGGGCAAAATCCGAGGAAAGTTCGTCCAGATACAGGGGATGAACCCCGCCCTGCTGCGCAGCCTTACGCATAAGAGTGTTGCATATAATGCTGTAATTTTTGGTATTCCGCAGAGAGTCCGGACTGCGTTCCTCAAAACTTAATTCGCCGAAGCTGCCCAGCATCAGTTCCGCTCTGTGCAGCTGGCCTCTTGCCACGATTTCCATAAGCTCGTTTTCAAAGGCATAACGCCGCTCAAGAAGCTGCATATCCATCAGGATACGTTCTGCTTCCCGTTCCTGAGCCTCCGGAAAAGAAACGCTTCCCTGCTCCTCGACGCGCCTCCGTACTTCAATGATCTCGAAATCCGTGCCCCATATCATCTCTGCGAAGGCGGTAAAAATGTTGTGCAGAGCCGAAACATCCGCCAATATGGGAAGACTGCCGTAATAGTCCTCCATGCGCCGGTACAACCACGGCGGAATCCCAAGCCGCTCTCCCTCTGTGCGCAGCTTCTCGCGGCTGAAGCTTTCCACCAGATAGGGACCGGATATCAGAACCATTTGTACGTCGCCAGGCAGGATCAATACAATATATCGGCAATAAAACTCATCCTCCAGCCAGTACAGCGTCCGTTCCCGGCTCCTGGCGATCCGATACCGCAGATCCTCCTCATATGTGTTTTCCAGTCCCAGAGCGCGCCGCAGCCCAAAATCCGTCTGCAGCTTGCTCAGTTCCGCAAACTCCGCCGTCCAGAGAGACAGATGAAATCTGGACAGTATTCTCCTCAGAAATTCTATTTCCTTCTCCAATGCCATAATTCCCCTCGCCTTATCCACATTCGCCAAATCTGTAAGGTATATTTTATTATTATCATACAAGTCTCTGATTTTTTCAAGAGTTAATGTGAAATTAATACTGAAACAGGCGAAAAATTTACTCACGACGCACATATAATCTTGTTACCATGTTAGACAGGACTTTTTTGCAGGAAAACTGCGTTTTTCTGCGGACAAAATACGGAAAAGAGGAATGGTAAAAATGGCAAAGAAACCTGTCCAACTGGACGCCAAGGGCTTCCGCAAGTTTGGCGCCCTCGACAACATCGCCTACGCTGCCGGTGACTTCGGCTGCAACATGAGCTTCGCTCTCAAGGGCACCATGGCTATCTTCTGGACCCAGTTCATGGGTCTCGACCTCTGGTACTCCCTGCTGCTCGTCATCGTGCAGGTCTGGGACGCCATCAATGACCCCCTGATCGGCTCCATCATCGATGCCGACCGTCGTCAGTACAAGCGCAACAAGTTCCTGCAGTACATCTGGGTCGGCTCCATCGGCCTGATTGTTGGCGGCGCCTGCTGCTTCATCCCCGCCCCCAACGCCCCCGTCTGGGCCAAGATGATCATCTTCATCTGCGGCTACGTGATCTGGGACGCTTTCTACACCGTGGCCAACGTGCCCTACGGCTCCCTGCTCTCCCTGATCTCCGATGAGCCCGGCGACCGCGCCTCCCTCTCCGCTTTCCGCTCCGTCGGCTCCATGGTGGGCAACATGGTTCCCATGGCCATTCTTCCCATGATCATCTACGATGCCAATCAGAACCTCATTGGTGAGCGTGTGTTCTTTGCCGCTCTGCTCATGGGCTTCCTGGGCTTCCTCTGCTTCCAGTTCATGATCAAAAACACCGAGGTCCGCGTGGACACCAACATTCAGCTCAACGAGGATCAGCCCAAGTTCAACGTCGTGGAGGCTATGGGCAACTTCGTGAAGAACCGTCCCGCCGTGGGCGCCACCGTGGCTGCCATGGGTATGTTCATCGGCATGCAGGGTGCTGTCACCGCCGTGACCGTCCTCTTCCAGTCCTACTTCAAGAACGTCCAGGTTTCCGGCATCGTGCAGCTGTTCGCCATGATCCCCATTATTGCCTTCACTCCGCTGGCCCGTAAGATGGTCGTGAAGTACGGCAAGAAGGAGCTGGCTGCCGTCGGCGCCATCGCCAGCATGGTTGCCTGCGCCCTCATGCTCATCCTCCCCATTACCCCTGACAACAAGGGTATGCTCATCTACATCCTCTGCCAGCTGATCAACAGCCTCGGCATGGGCATCTACTCCACCGTCTCCTGGGCCATGATGGGTGACGCCATCGACTACAACGAGTGGAAGACCGGCAAGCGCGAGGAGGGCACCGTCTACGCTCTGCACTCCTTCTTCCGTAAGCTCGCTCAGGGCGTCGGCCCCGCCGTTGCCCTCGTGATCATGGTCGCCCTCGGCTACGTGGGCGCCAACCAGGGCAGCCAGACCGCCGAGGTGGCTCTGCGTATGCGTTATCTGGTGGCAGTGCTCTACTTCGTCAGCGCCGTTATGCAGTTCGTTGGTCTGTCCCTGATCTACAATCTGGACAAGAAGACCACCGACACCATGAAGGCCGAGCTGGAAGCCCGCCGCACCGCTGAATAATCCTTGCATTTCCTGTAATTAAACAGTATTATTAAAGGTGGCAGGCAGACCAAGGCTGTCTGCCACCTTGGCATAATTTCGAAGGAGGAATTCCCTTGAGAACTGTATTCAACTTCAACGCGGGCTGGGCTTTTGCCAAAGAGTCCCAGGTTCCCGCCGCCATGCCCGCCGACTGGGAAGCCGTTGATCTGCCCCACTGCTGGAACGCCGTGGATGGGCAGGACGGCGGCAACGATTACTACCGCGGCACCTGCTGCTATGCCAAGAGTTTTGCCAAAGCCGATCTGCCCGCAAGCGACCGCTACTATCTGGAGCTTCAGGGTACCAACTCCTCCGCCGCTGTCTATCTCAACGGCGAGAAGCTGGCCGAGCACCACGGCGGCTACTCCACCTGGCGCGTGGAACTGAGCGGCAAACTGCAGGAGGAAAATCTGCTGGCTGTCACCGTGGACAACGCAGCCAACGAAACCGTCTATCCCCAGATGGCTGACTTCACCTTCTACGGCGGCATCTATCGCGACGTGAACGTCATCTGTGTCAGCGAGAGCCATTTTGACCTCGATTATTACGGCAGCAAGGGCATTGCCGTGACTCCCGTTATGGACGGTGCTAACGCCAATGTCGGCGTGCAGGTCTGGGTCAGCAACGCCAAGGAAGGCCAGAGCATCCGCTATACCGTCTATGACGCGCAGGAAAACGAGCTGCAGACCGTGGAGAGCGCCGAGACCAACGCTTCCTTCGTCATTGAAAACGCCCATCTGTGGCACGGCCGCAAGGATCCCTACCTCTACTGCCTCGAGGCAGAGCTGGTGGAGGGCGGCGAGGTCATTGATGCCGTCTGCACCCGCTTCGGCTGCCGCAGCTTTGAGATCGACCCCAACCGCGGCTTTATCCTCAACGGCGAGGAGTACCCCCTCCGCGGCGTGAGCCGTCATCAGGATCGCTGGGGCAAGGGCAACGCCCTGAGCCATGCCGACCATGAGCAGGACATGGACCTTATCTGCGAAGTAGGCGCCACCACCATCCGTCTGGCCCACTACCAGCACGATCAGTATTTCTATGATCTCTGCGACGAGCGCGGTCTGGTGATCTGGGCTGAGATCCCCTATATCTCCAAGCATATGCCCACCGGCCGTGAGAACACCATCAGCCAGATGCGTGAGCTGATCGCGCAGAACTACAACCATCCCTCCATCGTGGTCTGGGGTCTCAGCAACGAGATCTCCATCGGCGGCAGCGACGCTGATCTGCTGGAGAACCACCGCATCCTCAACGACCTCTGCCACGAGATGGACAAGACCCGCAAGACCACCATCGCGGCCGTCTCCATGTGCAAGATGGATGACCCCTATCTCCAGATTCCCGATGTGGTCAGCTACAACCACTACTTCGGCTGGTATGGCGGCGAAACCTCCATGAACGGCCCCTGGTTCGATAAGTTCCACGCCACTCACCCCAACATCCCCATTGGCTGCTCCGAGTACGGCTGCGAAGCTCTCAACTGGCACACTTCCGATCCCCGTCAGGGCGACTATACCGAGGAGTATCAGGCCTATTACCACGAGGAGCTCATCCGTCAGCTCTTCTCCCGCAAGTATATGTGGGCCACTCATGTCTGGAACATGTTTGACTTCGGTGCCGATGCCCGCGCCGAGGGCGGCGAGAACGGCCAGAACCACAAGGGTCTGGTAACCTTTGACCGCTCCTATAAGAAGGACTCCTTCTATGCCTACAAGGCCTGGCTCAGCGACGAGCCCTTTGTCCACCTCTGCGGCAAGCGCTATGTAGACCGCGTAGAGGATGTGACCCGCGTCACCGTTTACTCCAACCAGAGCGCTGTGGAGCTTTTCGCCAATGGTGTCAGCCTCGGCGTAAAGGAAGCGGCTGATCATTTCTTCTACTTTGACGTGCCCAATGCCGGCGAAACGAAGCTGGAAGCCGTGGCCGGTGAACTGCGTGACGAGAGCCTCATCCGCAAGGTCGAAACCTTCAACGAGGAGTACCGGCTGAAGGAAGTCGGTGCCATTCTCAACTGGTTTGACATTGAGGAGAAGCCCGGCCGTCTCTCCCTGAACTCCAAGATGAGTGATGTCATTTCCACCTTCCGCGGCAAGCTCCTCTTCATGCGCCTGATGGGCAAGATGATGGGCGGCAAGAAGAAGGGCGAGAAGGCCAAGCCCATGGGCTTTGAAATGACTCCCGAACTGATGAGCATGATGGGCGGATTCACTGTGCTGCGCCTGCTGACCATGGCCGGCGGCATGATGAATGCCAAGTTCACCAAGGAAGACCTGCTTAATCTGAACAGGAAGCTCAGCAGAATCCGAGCGCCCCGATAAGATAACAAAAGGGCCTGCTTATTCGGGCAGGCCCTCTTGTCACATATGTTCACGGAAGGAAAACACCTATGAATTACTTTGCGGGAGATCGTTTTACCCTCTTTTCCGACAGCGCCCGCGCCCTGTATGCAGGCTGCCGGGACATCCCCATCTTTGACTACCATAATCATCTCTCCCCCCAGCTGCTCTACGAAAACAGGAATTTTGAGAATTTGGCGCAGTTCTGGCTCACCGGCGATCACTACATCTGGCGGGCCATGCGCGCTGCCGGCGTGGACGAGCGCCTCATCACCGGCGATGCCCCGGACTATGAGCGCTATCTCGCTTGGGTGGCGGTGCTGGATCAGCTGGTCGGCTGTCCGCTCTATGCCTGGACGCAGATGCAGGTGGCCAGACTCTTTGGCGAGGAGGAACCGCTGACTCTGGAAAGCGCCCCTGCCTTCTATGAACGAGGCAACGCCCTTCTGCAGACGGAGGACTTCCGCCCCCGTGCGCTTTTGAAGCGCTTCGGCGTTACAAAGCTCTGCACCACCGACGAGCCCGGCGACACGCTGGCATGGCATATCCGGCTCCGGGATGAGGTGAAGGACCTTACTGTCCTGCCCGCTTTCCGACCGGACAAGCTTCTGAACGCTTCCAAGGCAACCTGGCTGCCCGCCATGGAAAAGCTCAGCAAACAAGAGGGCATGGCCATTGGGACTCTCGACGAACTCAAAGCCGCTCTTGTACATTCCCTTGACCACTTTGCCGCCCTTGGCTGCTGCACCAGCGACCACGGCTATGAGGGACTCCGCTACGGTGATCCCAGCGGCGCAGAGGAGGCCTTTGTCTCCGCGCTCGCCCGGGGAATTGCCACCGCGGAGGAAGAAGAACACATCGCCTCCGAGCTGCTGCGCTTCCTTGGCAGGGAGTACCATCGGCGCGGCATGGTCATGCAGCTGCATGTTGGCGCTCTGCGTAACGGCAACACCCGCCGCTTCCGCGCCCTCGGCGCCGACTGTGGTGTGGACAGCGTGGACGATCCCATCGGCGTGAGGGCCATTGCTCCGCTGCTGGACGAACTGGAAACGGCCGACGCTCTGCCCCGCACCATCCTGTACTGCCTTAATGAGACGGAGTATGCCCCCCTCTGCACACTGGCCGTCAGCTTTGCAGGCGGCGGTGTCCGCGACCGGGTTCAGGTGGGTTCCGCCTGGTGGTTCAATGACCATGAGCGCGGTATGCGTCTGCAGCTCCATCAGCTGATGGAAAACGCCATGCTTCCCGGCTTTGTGGGCATGCTTACCGACTCAAGAAGTCTCGGCACCTTTGTGCGCCACGATTATTTCCGCCGCATCCTCTGCGACTGCGTGGGCGAATATGTGGAACGGGGTGAGTTCCCCCTGAAGCGCGCCCAGCAGATCGTTGATGATATCTGTTACCAAAATGCTATCACATACTTTGGAGGTTAAAAGTCATGACCATCAGAGAAAACTGCAAGTACGCTCTCGCTACCGTCACCAGCATGGGTGTCCGCATCACCCCGCTTCACCGTCAGCCCGTTCATACCAGTCATCTCTTTGAAATGCAGGCCACCAGCGCCGAGACCAACGTTCTCAACGTTGCCGCCTCTCTGGGCGCCGGTGCCAAGGTTCTGACCCGTTTTGTGGAAGGCAGCGCCATCTCCGCTTTCATCAAGAGCGAGCTGCGCCGCCGCGGCATGGACTACGAAGGCGTTGAGATTCCGCAGGGCGGCCCCTGGGGCTATCGCCACCAGTTCAACATCGCTGACTCCGGCTATGGCCTCCGCGGCCCCCGCGTGCTCAACGACCGCGCCGGTGAGGTGGGCCGTACCCTCAGCGCCGAGGACTTTGACCTGGACCGCATCTTCGGTCAGGAAGGCTGCGCCATTCTGCACCTCTCCGGCCTGATCGCCGCCCTCTCCCCTGAGACCACCGCCTGCTGCGTGGCCGTTGCCAAGAAGGCCAAGGAATACGGCACCCGCATCTCCTTCGACCTGAACTACCGTGCCAGCTTCTGGGAAGGCCGCGAGGCGGAGCTCCGCGCCAGCTTCCAGGAGATTGCCAACATCGCTGACATCCTCATCGGCAACGAAGAGGACTTCCAGCTGGCTCTGGGCATTGAAGGCCCTGAGGCCGGCGGCAAGGACATCAGCGCCAAGATCGACGGCTTCAAGGGCATGATCGAGCGCGTGAAGGAAGCCTACCCCCACGTGTCCGTCTTTGCCACCACCCTGCGTGAAGTGTTCAACGCCAACTGCCACAACTGGGGTGCCATCATGCTGGCCGACGGTCAGTGGAGCGTGGAGATGCCCCGTGAAATTCAGGTCCTCGACCGCATCGGCGGCGGCGACGGCTTTGTGGGCGGCCTGCTCTACGGTCTTGCCAAGGGCTGGGAGAGCGAAAAGTGCCTTCAGTTCGGCTGGGCCACCGGCGTTCTGGCCGCCACCATGCTGGTGGACTACGGCACCCCCGCCGACGAGGAGCAGGTCTGGAGCATCTACAAGGGCAACGCCCGCGTAAAGCGCTGATATGAAGGAGTTTTCTCTCTATCCTGCGGAGGGTCGGAAGGCCCTCACGCAGGAGGAAGTCCGCGCGGCTGTTGAGACCGCTGTGGCGGAATATAGGGGCAGCGGCAAGCGCATTCTCCTGATCGTGCCCGACTACACCCGTTACCACTCCAACGCCGGTCTCATCGCCAATGCCATCTACCATGCCCTCCCCGACTGCGACGTGGAGCTGCTGGAAGCGCTGGGAACCCATGTGCCCATGACCCGGGAGGAATGCGCCGACATGTACGGCGACATTCCCTTTGAGAAGTTCATCTCCCACGACTGGCGTCACGACGTGGTGAAGCTGGGTGAGGTCCCCGCCGACTTTGTCAGCGCCGTCTCGGAGGGCGTGATGTGCGAGGCCATCGACGTGGAGGTGAACCGCCGCGTGGTGGAGGGTGGTTATGACCTCATCCTCTCCATCGGACAGGTGGTTCCCCATGAGGTGGTGGGCATGGCCAACCACTCCAAGAACATCTTTGTGGGTGTGGGCGGCAGCAGTATGATCAATGCCTCCCACGCGCTGGGCGCATTCTATGGCATGGAGCGCGTCATGGGCAAGGACCACTCCCCCGTCCGAAAAGTCTTTGACTATGCGCTGGAACACTTCCTCGCCCATCTCCCCCTCTCCTTTATCCTCACGGTCACCACCGCTCCCGACGGTGTCATCACCACCCACGGTCTTTTTGTGGGTGCGAAGCGCTGCTGGTTTGAGGAAGCCATCCGCCTGGCCCAGCAGAAAAATCTGACGCTGGTGGACGCTCCCATGAAGCGTGTAGTGGTCTATCTGAACGCCGAGGAGTTTAAGAGTACCTGGCTTGGCAACAAGTCCGTGTACCGCACCCGCATGGCCATCGCCGATGGCGGTGAGCTGATTGTGCTGGCCCCCGGTGTGGATAAGTTTGGCGAGGATGCCGCTGTGGATAAGCTCATCCGCCGCTACGGCTACTGCGGCCGTGAGCAGGTAACGGCCCTTTGCAAGAGCGAGCCCGAACTGGCCGCAAACCTCTCCGCTGCCGCCCATCTGATCCACGGCAGCTCCGACGGCCGCTTTGCCATTACCTATTGCACCGAAAAGCTCACGAAGGAAGAAGTGGAGGGTGTCTGCTTCGGCTACCGACCCTATGCCGAGGCCATCAAAGACTACGACCCTCAGACCCTTACCGATGGCTGGCATACCGCCCCGGACGGCGAACCCTTCTTCTACATCAGTAACCCCGCGCTTGGGCTCTGGGCGGACAAGGCAAGATTTTAAGGAGCAAACGATATGAAACTTCCCTTTACTGTAGACCTCAGCGGTAAGGTGGCCGTGGTCACCGGTGCCGGGGGCGTTCTTTGCAGCGACATGGCCAGGGCTCTCGCCCAGTGCGGCGCAAAGGTCGCTCTGCTGGGCCGCACGTTCTCTTCTCTGGAGGCAGTGGCCGAGGATATCCGTGCCGATGGCGGCTGTGCAAAAAGCTACAGCACCGACGTGCTGAGCCGTGCCTCTCTGGAGGCTGCTGCCGAGGCCATCCACGCGGATCTCGGCAAGGTTGATATTCTCATCAACGGTGCCGGCGGCAACAACCCCCGGGCCAGCACCGATAAGGAATACTACGAGCCCGGTGATCTGGACGCGGAAACCAAGAGCTTCTTCGATCTGGACGAGGAGGGTGTGAAGTACGTCTTCGACCTGAACTTCTCCGGCGCTCTCATCCCCACGCAGGTCTTTGCCAGGGATATGGTGGAGCATGGCGGCTGCGTCATCAACATCTCCTCCATGAACGCCTATACCCCCCTCACCAAGATTCCTGCCTATTCCGGCGCCAAGGCCGCCATCAGCAACTTTACCCAGTGGTTGGCGGTGCATTTCAGCCGCGTAGGTATCCGGGTAAACGCCATTGCCCCCGGCTTCTTCTCCACCAAGCAGAATGCTGCCCTCCTCTGGAACCCCGACGGCACGCCCACGGCACGCACCGGCAAGATCCTTGCGGCCACGCCCATGGGCCGCTTTGGTCAGAGCGAGGAGCTGCTGGGCGCCCTGCTCTACCTCGTCAGCGACGAGGCCGCCGGTTTTGTCACCGGCACCGTCCTCCCCGTGGACGGCGGCTTCTCCGCCTACGCAGGCGTTTGAGAAACGCATATGCAACACCCCTCGCGGCATATCCTGCCGGAGGGGTGTTTTTTCATGTTCAACGGAAAACAGCGCATGAGTGTGAGCGCGGGCGGCGCGTTGGGGCTGGCCGCGCTGCTCTTCCTTGTAGACCTCCGTTATCTTCCTGCACTGCTGACAGCCGCTCTGATGCACGAGCTGGGCCACATGGCCGCCCTGAAACTCTGCCGGGCCGAGCTTCTTGAGCTGCGTCTGGAGTTCTTCGGGCTCTGTCTGGTAACCACGCCGCCCACATCTTCAGCCAGGGAGGCCTTCTGCGCCCTCTGCGGCCCTGCTGCGGGGCTTTTGTGGGCTGTAGCCATACACCGCTGCCACCCACTCGCCGCAGCGTTCTCGCTTCTTCTGAGCGCCTACAATCTCCTGCCTGCGCTGCCGCTGGATGGAGGACGGGCCCTGCTGGCTCTCTGCGGCAGGCGCTGGCTGCTGCGGCTGACGGGCGGCAGCAGCGCTTTTTTTGTTCTGGCGCTGGCTCTCTGGGCTCCGCTGCCCATGCTGCTCTTTCCTGCGTTCTGGCTCTGGCTGGAGGCCATCAGAGCATAATCTCCCGCAAATGCTCCATGGCCCGGCGCTCCAAGCGGGATATCTGCACCTGCGAAACCCCAAGGACTCTGGCACAGGCATCCTGTGTCATGCCATGAAAATAGCGCAGGGCAATGACCTGCCGCTCCCGCTCCGCAATTCTTTCCAGGGCCAGCGAGAGCGTAACACGATCCAGCAGCCGCTCTTCCTGTCCATAGTCCCCCAAAACACTTTCCAGCGTAAAGCCATCACTGCCCGTTTGACGCTGCAGACTTTCAGCAGGACTGACGGCCGTTTCCGCCGCCGCGATTTCCTCAACAGTCAGTCCCGTTTCCGCCGCCACCTCACTGAGCAGCGGCTCCCGCCCCAGCCGCTGCTCCAGAGCAGTACGCACCATACGGATCTGCATGGCCCGCTCCTTGATACCGCGGCTCACTTTGATGGACCCGTCATCCCGGAGAAAGCGTCGAATTTCCCCGGCGATTTTGGGCACAGCATAGGTGGAAAACTGCGTCCCATAGTCCGGGTCAAAGCCCTGTATGGCCTTGAGAAAGCCAAGACAGCCCAGCTGATAGAGATCGTCCGGATCCACGCCCCGGCCAAAATAGCGACGGGCGATGCTCCAGATCAGACCGCTGTTTTCCCGGATCAGCTCACCGGCGGCTTCCCGCTCCCCCTGTCGGGCGCGGCGGAGAAGCTCATAAAAAGCTTCCGTCATGGAAGCTGGGAACGCCGGGGCAGGCGGCGGCACATGGTAACCGTTGTGCCCCGTCCGGGTTTGGAACGAACCGTCAGGCTGTCCATAAAGCTCTCCATAATTGTAAAACCCATGCCGCTGCGTTCTTCGCCTCCTGTGGTGTAGAGCGGCTCACGGGCCCTGGCTACATCTTCAATTCCCCGCCCCCAGTCGCGGACCTGTATCTCCAGCACATCCTCTGCCAAAATGCGGCAGCGCAGGGAAACCTTTCCTATGCTCTCCGGATAGGCGTGGACAATGGCGTTGGTGACCGCCTCACTGACCGCCGTTTTGAGATCGCCCAGTTCCTCCATCGTCGGATCCAGTTGGGATGCAAAAACACCACAGATGCTTCGGGCCAAAGCTTCATTGACGCTCCGGGCGGGAAACTCGGTTTTGAGATAATTCTCACATTTCATACGACGCCCTCCTTCATTGTACTGACTACGCGCACCAGCCGGTCAATGCCGGAAGCGTCCAGTACGCGCAGGGGCTGCTCCGCCGGGTCCATCACCAGAAGCCGCCCGCCAAGGGCTTCCATCCGTTTATGTAGACGCAGGATCAAGGCAATGCCGGAGCTGTCCATAAAAGAAAGCTCCGAGAGATCCAGAGCGCAGTCCCGGGGCAGAAAACGATCCAGCAGCCCATCGATCTCCCTCAGTGTCCCCGCTGCAGCATGATGATCCAGCTCGCCCAGCAGGCGGACACGGAGTATCCCGTTTTTACTGTCTGCCCGTATTTTCATATGACCAGCCTCTCCTTCGTATAAAAAATGGCACTACGGATCTACCGCAGTGCCATTCTATTCCTTTTCCCGGGCAAAAGCTGACGAAAGCCGCCGCCCTCACAAAAACCACTCGCCCACAAAGACCAGATCCTCCAGTCGGAGGGCATGGACCTCACGGGTATCCGCAATGTAAAGGTAGTCACCCATAACATAAAAGCGCATATGGGCGCTGTTATCCGAGGTGGACACATCCTGCTGATGGGTAAAACCGCTGTTACCCCAGCGGAAGAGACTGCAGCCCGTTTCGCTGCCCAGAGCCAGCAGGTCCCCGGAGAGCCAAAGGCCCCGCTTTTCCTCCAGCGCCGGGCGGTAGGTGTAGCCCAGAATGCGGCCGCCCGCCTCTTTCAGCGTTCCCTTGGCCCCGGCGCGCAGCAGGCAGAGATCCAGCGCGCTGCCATCGGCGTTGTAGGCAAGGCTGAGCCAATGTTGTCCGTCCAGACGCTCGACCCGGGCGGCATTCACTTCCCCCTGACGGAGGGAACGGTCGGACAGGTTCAGTGTCTGCAGCTTATTCCCAGCCGTAAGCCGGAAGCAGTCCGTTCCGAACCCGCAGCTTTCCCCGTTAGGGAGCAGCTCCCGTTCCCAAAGCGGAAGCATTTCGGCGGATAACGCCGTAAAAAGCGTATGTTCTTCCGTTTCCGTGACAAGATAAAGAACGCCGTCCAGAAGCTGCGCATCCACCGCCCGCCCTTCCAGTCTCACCGCCCGTGGTTTCCCGATGCAGTCCGTACCAAAGGCATAGTGAATCACGGCGGCGTCCAAACCACCAATGATATAGGCACCATCGGCACCCAGAACCGCCCGGTCACCGCCCCCCAGAAGGGCCCGGGCGTCCCAGCGGACCCCGTCAGTGAGATCGTAGAGCCCCAGCACGATCATCTGGGCGCGGCCACCCTCGTGCAGATCCACATGGTCACCTTCCAGCTCCATGCGGTGCTCGCTGTTGTGAACGGCGGGCGTGGCATAATCCGCTTCATAAACGCTGCGCCGGCTCAGAAGCCAGAGATGGCCCTCGCCGTCGATATGGCCTGCACAGGCGCTGCCGTCCTGACCATAGCTCGCCACGGAAACGGGATTGGCCGGATCGGAAATATCAAAAATATCCAGCACGGTCCGGCTCCGATCGGTAAAGACCCTTTCCCCTTCTGTCCAGACCTCGCTGTACTCCACCCAGGCAGACAGCACGGCCAGTCGGTCACCGCTGACAAAAAGCTCCAGCGGCGTCTTTTCGCAGCCTACCCAGCTGTTCTCCTCCCGCTTCTCCGTCCACCAAAAGCCCACATCCAGCATACAAAGGCGATAAAAACCGCCGTTTTCCGCGTGATAAATGCCCAGCTGCTTCTTGTGGATCACAAATAACGTGTTATCCTGCATGGCAATCAGATCACCGCCGCCCTCTGCCGTGAAGGCCTCCCGATCCACTTCGTCGCTGCGCCAGGCCACCTCCATCGTCTCCCGGGCCGAACTTTTATCCGCCGTGGACATAGTGGGGGGCTCCGGAGCAGCTTTCCCGGCTCCGCAGCCGCCAATCAGCAGAACAAGCATAAGCAATGCTGCCCGGATTCTCTCTCTCATAAAATCTCCCAAGACCGAAAGATACGGAATTTTGCTGAAATTTTACAAAGTTTCCTGAATCTTTCATTTTTTTCTTTACTTATGAAAGAGATTGTAGCATAATAATTGAGTGATTCCAAGCCTGAGGAGGAATTTTTATATGCGTACAGTCGGTGTTATTGCCAGAGGTATCCGCGCCCCCATTATCCGTGAGGGTGACGATTTGGCCGCCATCGTTGCAGACAGCGTTATCGACGCTTCCAGGGAAGCCGGTTTCGAATTCCGTGACCGGGACATCGTCGCCGTGACCGAGTCCGTGGTGGCCCGCGCCGCCGGCAACTATGCCAGCGTGCAGGACATCGCCGCCGATGTGCAGCGTAAGTTCGGCTGTGAGCATCTGGGCGTGGTGTTCCCCATCACCTCCCGTAACCGCTTCGCCATCGTGCTGCGCGGCGTTGCCATGGCCGTGAAGAAGCTGACGCTGGTACTCAGCTATCCCATGGACGAGGTGGGAAACCATCTTTTCGATGAGGATCTGCTGGAGAGTGCCGGTATCAATCCCTACAGCGACACTCTCACCGAGGCGGAGTACCGCGCCGCCTTTGGTTACGCTGTACACCCCTTCACCGGCGTGGACTACGTTGCTTACTATAAGGAACTCATCGAGAACTGCGGCTGCGAGGCCGAGCTTCTCTTTGCCAACCGCCCCGAGGCCGTTCTGGCCAGCACCAGGAATGTTCTCTGCTGCGACATTCACACCCGTGAGCGCACCAAGCGCCACCTGCTGAACGCCGGTGCGGAAAAGGTTCTCTGCCTGGATGAAATTCTCAACGAGAGCATCAACGGCAGCGGCTACAACGAAAACTACGGCCTGCTGGGCTCCAACAAGTCCACTGAGGACAAGGTAAAGCTCTTCCCCCGCGACTGCCAGCGCTTCATCGACGATCTGGCCGCCAGAATGGCTGCTGCCACCGGCAAGACCATTGAGTGCATGATCTATGGCGACGGCGCCTTCAAGGATCCCGTGGGCAAGATCTGGGAGCTGGCCGACCCCGTGGTCTCTCCCGCCTGCACCCCCGGTCTGCTGGGCACTCCCAATGAGCTGAAGATCAAGTATCTGGCCGACAACGACTACGCCGGTCTCTCCGGCGAGGAACTGAAAGCCGCCGTTCAGGCCTCCATTCGCAGCAAGGACAGCGACCTCAAGGGCAGCATGGCCAGCCAGGGCACCACTCCCCGTCAGCTCACCGACCTGATCGGTTCTCTCTGCGACCTGACCAGCGGCAGCGGCGACAAGGGCACCCCCATCGTCTTCATTCAGGGTTACTTCGACAACTATTCTCAGAACTGATACAAAAATGGACACCCACTGGGTGTCCATTTTTTCAAAGGAGTGTTCCTATGTTCATGAACGCCAAAAACGATCGCGTCCCACTGGGCAGCACCCATATGGACTATGTGGTCTTTGGCAGAGGCAATGAGGCGCTTATTATGCTGCCCGGCCTCGGGGATGGTCTGCGCACCGTCCGTGGCATGGCACTGACCATGGCTCTCACGTACCGGAAGCTCGGCAGCCGATACCGGGTCTTCGTCTTTTCCCGAAAAAGCGACCTGCCCGCCGGATGCAGCACCCGCGACATGGCGGCGGACCAGGCGGCAGCCATGGAGGCGATGGGCATTGACCGCGCCCATATCCTTGGCGTTTCTCAGGGCGGCATGATCGCCCAGCATCTGGCCATCGATTATCCGGATAAGGTCGCTAAGCTGATACTTGCCGTCAGCACCGCGAAGACCTCCCCCATGACACAAGGCGTCCTTGCCCGATGGACAGAACTCATGAGGCAGGGGGACTACGGCGAGATCATGGTGGACACCGCAGAGCATTCATACTCCGATGCCTATCTGAAAAAGTACCGTTTCCTGTACCCGCTGCTGCGCCGCATGGGAAAGCCGCAGAATCCGAAACGCTTCATCATACAGGCGGAAGCCTGTATGGGCCACAGCGCTGTTGAAGAGCTGGAGAGAATAAAAGCCCCCACCCTTATTATCGGAGGGGGCAAGGACAAAGTCGTGGGAAGTGAGGCTGCTTGGGAACTCCATGAGTCCATTCCCGGCAGCGAAGTGGTGGTTTATGAAGGGCTGGGCCACGCGGCCTATGAGGAAGCAAAGGACTTTCAGGAACTCCTTCTGTCGTTTCTCACAGAGTAAAAGGCTGCACCGGGCGGTGCAGCCTTTTACAGTCAGTTGAGCATGATTTCCACGATTTCCTTATCGGTATCCTGCATACCCCGGCGGGCCAGCGTGCCCACGGCAGCGATGGTATCCTCCACATCGTCCTTAAGAATGCCGTCACCGCCCTGGAATTCGCGGCCGCGCTTGGCCATCTGATAGGCCAGCAGGGCGCTGGTGACACTGGCGGCAATTTTGGCGGCACAGGAACCCTTGGCACCGTCGCAGATCATGCCGGAGGTAATAGCCAGCGCATTCTTGATGGTGGCGGACATAACCTCGTAGCCCTGTCCTTCCAGATAGGCGATACCGCAGGCTGCACCCACGCCGGCGCTGATGGCGCCGCAGAAGGCGGAGAGACGGCCGATTCCGGTCTTCTGGTGGATGGTAACCAGATTTGCCACCACGAGGGCCCGGTAAAGCTGCTCCTCCCCGCTGCCGATGGCTCTGGCATACTCAATAACAGGCAGGGATGTAGTAATGCCCTGGTTGCCGCTGCCGGAGACGATGATCACCGGCATCTCGCAGCCGCTCATACGGGCGTCGCTGCCGGCGGCGGCCATGGCGGCGGCACGCATCAACACACTCTCGCGGCCAAGCTCCATCATCAGCTTGCCGACCTGACCGCCCCAGTTCCCTTTGATGCCCTCGGCGGCAATGGCACTGTTGTACTCGATCTGGCGGCCGATGGTGCTGCGCAGTTCATCTACGGGCACACAGTTGGCAAAATCCAGAATAGACTCCAGAGAAAGGAAGCTCCGGTCAGACTCCGCAGCCAGAGCCTCTGCGGTTTTGGCATTCTTCAGGAGGGAAACACCGTTCTTCTCCAGCACAACCAGATCGGTGTGCGTGGTCTTGATAACGCTGCGGGCGCAGTCATTGCCCGCATACACTGTGATTTCTATGTAGAAAAGTTCGTCTGTATCCGCCTGAGAAACACGAATGGGCGTTTTCTCCAGATAGGCGTGGATGGCGGGGATCTCCCCGGCGCTGACATTCTTCAGCACTTCCAGCTCTGCATCCGCCTCGCCGGCGGCAATACCGGCGGCTGCGGCCGCCTCCAGACCGTGAAGATCGCCTGTATTGGGCACAATGACGCTTTTGACATTCTTGATGATGTTGCGGCTGACAGAGACGTCCACCGACTCGGGCATCGTCCCCAGCGCCTCTCTGGCTTTTGCGGCCGCGTAAGCCACGGCAATGGGTTCCGTGCAGCCGAGAGCGGGACGAAGTTCCTCTCTCAGCACCCGTATACAGTCTTCATATACCTTTTCTTCCATAATCAATCTCCCTATGCAAAGTTGTATTCCCTCCATGCGGAAGAACGGGTTCATTATACCACTTTTTTCATGCTTTTACAGCCCCTTTCGACTTAAAATTCATCTATTCGCAAAATCAACAAAAGAAAAGCCATATTTTTTAAGAACTTCGCCTGATATTAGGGATTGCAATAATCGAAAAAAGCGGTAAAATGAAAGGGATGATTTCGTTTGGAGGAAGATAATATGCAGCTTCTGGAAGAGCGTATCCGGCGCGACGGTGTGGTCCGCGAGGGCGGAATTCTCAAAGTCGACAGCTTTCTCAATCATCAGATGGACATCCCCCTGTTTGAGGAGATGGCCAAAGAATGGCTGCGCCTTTATGCGGGCTGCGGCGTGAATAAAATTCTCACCATTGAGGCATCCGGCATCGGCATTGCATGTATCGCAGCGCAGCAGTTCGGGTGTCCTCTTGTTTTTGCCAAGAAGAGCAAGACCAAGAACATCGCCGGCGATGTCTGGACCGCCAAGGTGGAAAGCTACACCCACGGCCGCATCTACGACATCATCGTCTCCAAGGACTTCCTCGGCAAGGGTGACAGGGTTCTCATCATCGACGACTTCCTCGCCAACGGCGCTGCGCTCAGCGGTCTTATCCAGCTGGTGGAGGAGTCCGGGGCCGAGCTCGTGGGTGCAGGTATCGCCGTGGAGAAGGCCTTCCAGCCCGGCGGCGACATGATCCGGCGGCGCGGTGTCCGGGTAGAGAGTCTTGCCAGAGTCAGCGGCATGAGCGTCGAAGGCGGCGTAGAGTTCTGCTGAAACACTGTCCTTACACCGCGAAGCGGTTTTGGAACATATACTGTCTATTATTTTTTTGGAGGAAAAGAAACACATGAAAAAGATCACCGCTCTGCTTCTCGTGCTGGTCCTCTGCCTCTCCCTCTGCGCCTG
>SVLG01000108.1 GCA_015068055.1 Oscillospiraceae bacterium
ATCCAGGGGTTCGCGTTGAATTTCTCTTTGGTCTGTGCCTCCAGCAGCACGCCGATGAGCACGTTGGACACCAGATAGCCGCTGGGGGTAAAGCGCCAGCGCTCGGTGCCGTTTTTGGTGGTGCCTTTCACCGCCCAGCCGTTGGCCACGAACACATCCAGCATCTCCTCCAGGGCGTCAAAGCTGCTGTTGTAGATGGCGGTGTATTCCTCCCGGCAGATGCCCCGGCTGGTACGCATACCCAACATCAGGTATTCCGCCGCCCGGTTGAAGGCGTTGAGTTCTTCCTGTTCGTCGATAATATTCTTCTCTCCCAAAACACCGGAAATATACTGCCGCACATTCCGGGTGTAGGAGTAACGCAGGGAGCCCAGATTGGAGTGGGCCGCTGCGCCGAAGCCAATGTAATCCTCCAGCCGCCAGTACTTGAGGTTGTGACGGCTTTCGTAGCCCTTCCGGGCGAAGTTGGAGATCTCATACTGCTTGTAGCCGTGGCGCTCCAGCAGGTCTACGGCGAAGAGGTACATATCCGCCTGATCGTCCTCGCTGGGGATGGCGTCGCTGCCCTCAAACTCCTCGTACATGGCCGTACCCTCCTCCAGACGGAGACCGTAGCAGGAGATGTGGGCGGGCTTTAGGGCAATGGTGCGGGTGAGGGTGTCGGCCCAGTCCTCCCGGGTCTGGTAGGGCAGGCCGTAGATGAGATCGATGCTGATGTTTTTAAACCCGGCTTTTCGCGCCCGGCGGAAGGCCATTTCCACCTGATGCCAGGTGTGGCGGCGGCCGATGAGCTTGAGCAGCTCATCGTTGGCGCTCTGGGCGCCCATGCTCAGCCGGTTCACACCCGCCTTGCGCAGCATGCGCAGATCCTTGCTGCGGACGCTGTCGGGGTTGCACTCCATGGTGATCTCGCTGGAACGCAGCAGCTGGTTGGTGTACTTCAGCTCGTCGAGAATCTCCACAATGCGCTTGGCCCCGTAGTAGCTGGGGGTGCCGCCGCCGAAGTAGACCGTATCAAAGAGATACTGCTTCAGCCGGGGCGCCGTCTCCTGAATCTGGATGAGAAGGGCGTCCTGGTAATAGTTCATCAGCTTATCCTTGCCGGCCAGGGAGCAGAAGTCGCAGTAGCCGCACTTGGAAGCGCAGAAGGGTATGTGAATGTATACGCCAAGGCGCTTGTCATCTTCGTACATACAATAACTCCAATCCTGAATTGTCATTCTGAGCCCCCAAGGGGCGAAGAATCTCATCCGAAAGATCCTTCGCTGCGCTCAGGATGACAATGAGGTTTCTTTAAAACAGGCTGCAAACCAGATCGGAATAGGCCGCCGGATCCTCGGGCATCATGCCCGCCACCAGCTCCGCCTGGGCCAGGAGCACCTTGGCCATGTTGGCGGCCCGCGCCGGGTCAGCGCTCCGGGCGGCGTCCAGGGCCTTGATGGCGGCGTGGTCGGCGTTGATCTCCAGCACGCGCCGGGCCCGCATGGCGTTGGCGTCCACCCCGGGGAGGGTGTGGAAGTAGCGCTCCATCTCCAGAGTGATTTCCCCCTCGGCAGAGAGGCACACCGCGTGGTTTTTCAGCTTCCGGGAGACCTTGACGCTCTCCACGGCCTCGCCCACCTGCTCCTTGATGAAGGCCACCAGTTCCCGACTGGCCTCCACGGCCTTTTCCGCCTCGGCCCGTTCCTCGTCGCTCTCCAGACCCAGATCCTGGCTGTTGACGTTGCAGAAGCTCTTGCCGTCATAGAGACCCACGATCTCCGCCACGAATTCGTCCACATCGCTGGTGAAGCACAGGAAATCATAGCCCTTGTCCCGGAGCTGCTCGGTCTGGGGCAGCTTCACCGCCCGCTGGGCGGTGTCGGCGGCGGCAAAGTAGATGCGCTTCTGGCTCTCGGGCATGGCGGCAACGTACTGCTTCAGGGAGATGAGCTTATTCTCCGCCGCGGAGTGGTAGAGCAGCAGGTCGGTGAGCATGTCCTTCTTGGCGCCGAAGTCGCCCACGATACCGTACTTGAGCTGAATGCCGAAGGCATTGTAGAAGGTTTCGTACTTTTCCCGGTCGTTCTCCATGAGCTTGGTCAGCTCGGCCTTGATCTTCTTCTCCAGGTTGGAGGCGATCATCTTCAGCTGCCGGTCGTGCTGCAGCAGCTCCCGGGAGATGTTCAGGGACAGGTCGGGGGAATCCACCACGCCACGGACGAAGCGGAAGCACTCGGGCAGAAGATCGGCGCACTTATCCATGATCATCACGCCGTTGGAGTACAGCCGCAGGCCGGGGGCATAGTCCCGGGTGAAGTAGTCATAGGGGGCCTTGGCGGGGATGAACAGCAGGCAGCGGTAGCTCACGAGACCCTCGGCGTTCACCCGGATCACCGCCACGGGGTCTTCCGTATCCCGGAAGGCTTCCTTGTAGAAGGCGATGCAGTCTTCGTCGCTGGCGTCCTTGCGGCTGCGCTGCCAGATGGGCACCATGGAGTTGACGGTCTGCTCTTCCACCACGGTCTTCCAGTTGACCTTGGGGATGCCGGTTTCGTCCACCTCGTCGGTCTCTTCCTTCTCGGTGCGCTCCACGTCCATGCGGATGGGCCAGCGGACATAGTCGGAGTATTTTTTCACCAGCTCCTGGATCTTCCAGGGCTGGGCGTAGATGCTGTAGCAGTCCTCTTCGGTGTCGCTCTTGAGCTTCAGCACGATGTCGGTGCCCACGGTGTCCTTGTCAAAGTCGGTGACGGTGTAGCCGTCGGCCCCGTCGGACTCCCACTTGGCGCCGCTCTCGGCCCCGTAGGCCCGGGAGACCACCGTGACGGTGTCGGCCACCATGAAGGCGGCATAGAAGCCCACGCCGAACTGGCCGATGATGTCGATGTCGGCCTTTTCCGCCTCGGCGGCGTCCAGTTCCTTCTTAAAGGCCAGGGAGCCGCTGCGGGCGATGACGCCCAGGTTGGACTCCATGTCCTCTTTGGTCATGCCGATGCCGTTGTCGGAGATGATGAGGATGCCATTGTCCTTGTCGCAGGTAATGCGGATGCGGAAGTCCGAGCGATCCATGCCCACATTCTCGTCGGTGAGGGACTTGAAGCAGAGCTTGTCGATGGCGTCGGACGCGTTGGAGATCAGCTCCCGCAGAAAGATCTCCCGGTGGGTGTATATGGAGTTGATCATCAGATCCAGCAAACGCTTGGATTCTGCTTTGAACTGTTTCTTTGCCATGGTTGATAATGCCTCCGTTTTCTCGTGTATCGCCTTGTGTAACGGTAACACAGATAATTTTGCAACTATATATTATATATCCTTGTTATGTAAATTTCAACAGCTTTTCCATGGCTTTTCGTGGATAACAATGTGTGAACAAAAATTGCAAATTATCAACAATTTCGTCCATCGGCTTGCCGATGGGAGGGGGATGTGATACTCTTGTGTCGCTATGAGACGAACGATTGTAATTTTTATCCTGTGTCTGCTGCTGCCGGGGCTTGCTGCCTGCGGGAGCGACAGCCCTGTGGCCAGCGACGGCAACGCCATGGCGCCCACCGGCCCGGGGCTTGCGGGGCCCATTCCGGAGG
>SVLG01000109.1 GCA_015068055.1 Oscillospiraceae bacterium
TCGGCAACACCAGTTCCTCCTCGGCGGTGCTCTGCGTCCTCACGGGTCTTTCCGTGGAGAAGGTCACCGGCCGCGGCGGCGGACTGACGGACGCGGCCTTTGCAAAGAAGAAGGACGTGCTGCGCCGGGCCATCGCGGTCAACGCACCCGATAAGAACGATCCCATTGATGTCCTCGCCAAAGTGGGTGGCTTTGATCTGGCAGCCATGTGCGGTGTTTTTCTGGGTGCGGCCAGAGAGCGCATCGGCGTGGTCATCGACGGCTTTATCTCCATTGTGGCGGCCCTCTGTGCCGCCCGGCTCTGCGAGACGGCGAGGGAGTATATGTTCCCCTCCCATGCCTCCTATGAGATCGGCTATATGGCCGCGGCCAAGGAGCTGGGGCTGCAGCCCTGGCTGGGGCTCAATATGCGCCTAGGCGAGGGCAGCGGCTGCCCCATCGCCTTTGAGGTGATCGCCGCCGCCTGCGCCGCCATGAGCGGCATGGCTCTCTTTGGGGAGGAAGCCGCCATCGACGACGGCTATTTGAAAGAAATTCGCGAAAAGGACAGTTTCAGCCTATGAAAATGCTGTTTTCCGGCGGCTGCAAAAACGGAAAATCCACGCTGGCCGAGGACTGCGCCCGGGCGCTGGCCAAGGGAGGCCCGCTCTATTATCTCGCCACCATGATCCCCCGGGACGAGGAGGATCGCGAACGCATCCGCCGCCATGTGGCCTCCCGGGCCGGGAAGGGCTTTGAGACGGTGGAGTGTGGCTTGGGCATTCTGGACTGCCTTGATAAGATGCAGCCCGGCGGGGCCTTTTTGCTGGACAGCGTTACGGCCCTCCTTTCCAACGAGATGTTTTTCCGTAACGGCGTGGACATGTCTGCCGGGGAGCGGGTAGCCGCAGAGCTTGCAGAGCTTTGCGACAAATATGAAAACGCGGTCTTTGTCAGCGACTTTATCTATGCCGACAGCCGCGACTACGATGAGTACAGCGAGGCCTACCGGGCCGCGCTGGCCCTCTGTGACCGGGTGTTGGCCGAAAAGTGCGACACCGTGGTGGAGATCTGCCTGGGTCAGCCGCTTATCTACAAAGGAGGTCTGCCTCTGTGACGGGATTCTTTATGGCCTGGGGTATGTTCTGCGCCATTCCCTGCCCCCGCAAGGTCTGGGACAGCGAAAAGTACCCCCGTATGCTCCTGTCCCTGCCCCTCATCGGGCTGATGCTCGGCCTTCTCTGGGCGCTTGTGGGGCTTTTGGCGGTGAAACTGGGGCTGTTGGGTGCGGCGCTGATGGCCGTACTGCCCGCGCTCCTTTCGGGCTTCATCCATCTGGACGGCTATATGGACTGTGCCGACGCGGTTTTGTCCCGACGTGATCTGGAAAAGCGCCGGGCGATATTGAAGGACTCCCATGTGGGGGCCTTTGCGGTGATCGCCTTCGGCCTCTGGCTGCTGCTGGGCTTTGCGGCCTTTGCCAGCCTGGATGTGGAAAAGGTTTTGCCCGTGCTGCCTTTTATCCCGGCGGTCTGTCGGGGCTGCAGCGCCACGGCGGTGCTGAGCTTTGCGCCCATGTCAAGCAGCGGCTATGCGAAGCTCCCGGAGAGCGTCAAGCCCCGGCATAAGTGGCTGGCGCTGGGTGAGACCGCGCTCTTTGCGGCGCTGGCCGTCCTTGTGGGCGGTGTCAGTGGCTGCGCAGCGGTTTTTGGGGCCATCGGCAGCTGGGCAGCCATCCATGCCCTTCGGCGCGATCTGCAGGGCATGAGCGGGGACATTTCCGGCTGCGCCATCACCGTGGGCGAGCTTTGCGCTGTGATGGCGCTGGTTATCCTGAGCTGAGGAGGAACAATATGGATCTTGTGATCGGCGGTGCGTATCAGGGAAAGCTGGATTACGCCCGCAGGACCTTCGGTCTTGAAGATGCGGATATCTGCGACTGCCGGGAAGACGGCTGCGACATGAGCCGCCGCTGCCTCTGGCACTATGAGGCTTACGTCCGCCGCTGTCTCCGGGAAGGGCGGCCCATCAAGCCCCCGGTGCGGAGCGACGCCGTCATCATCGCCGACGATATCTTCTGCGGGGTGGTGTCCATCGATGCGGAAGAACGGCTCTGGCGGGAGGAGTGCGGCCGGGCGCTGACAGCCCTTTCGCTCTCTGCCGACAGTGTCACCCGGATCTTCTGCGGTCTGCCGCTGAGGTTAAAGGGATGAGCCGCGTTGCTCTGCTGCGCCACGGCTCCACCCCTGCCAACGAGCAGTTCCTCTATTGCGGCGCTACGGATGTTGCCCTCTCGGAGCGGGGGCGGTCCATCCTTGCGGCGAAACGCGCGCTGGGGGGCTATGAGGTCCCGGAGAACGCTCGTGTAATTACCAGCGGCATGAAGAGGACGGAAGAGACGCTGCAAATTCTTTTCGGGCCTGTGCCTCATGAGCGCTGCGAGGGCCTCCGTGAGATCGACTTCGGTGCCTTTGAGATGAAGGACTACTTTGCGCTGGAGAAGGAAGAATCCTTCCAGATCTGGCTGAAGGGAGGGGAAGAGGCTGTTCCCCCCGGCGGGGAGAGCGCTGCACAGTTCCGTCAGCGGGTGCTGTGCGCCTTCCGGGAGATTGTGGAACGTGGAGAGGATACCCTCGTGGTCTGCCATGGCGGGGTCATCGCC
Source organism: Oscillospiraceae bacterium (assembly GCA_015068055.1). The sequence continues at coordinate 2,642 of SVLG01000109.1, forward strand.
GCCATCATGGAGGCGTATTTCCCCCATGAAGGGAAGAACCGCTATGAGTGGCAGCCCACCGGCGGCGAGGGCTATGAGATTGTGTTTGAGGGGGGGAAGAGCCTTTCCTATCGGAGGATACCGGACGTGGACGAACTCATTCTGGAGGAAGCAAAGGCGCGGGGCTTTGCCGCCGCCTTTATCCCCACGGCGAATATTCCCGTGAATGCGGACTTTCTCCGCTACTGCGAGGAGAACCGCTGTGGAAATTACAATGCCAACTACGCCTGCCCGCCGGCCTGCGGCACGCCGAAGGAGATGCATGAAAAGCTCCTTGGCGGCAAGCGGGCGCTGGTGCTGCAGTCCTGCTTTGGGATTCCCGGCTACGGCACGCCGGAAATCCCTGTGCTTAAGAAGAGGCATACTGCCGCCATCCGGGACTTTATGCTGCATCTGCGCAAGGCCGGGTACGAGGTCTTTGGCGCGGGCTACGGCGGCTGCGACCTCTGCGAGCGCTGCGCACTGCCGGACGGCGAACCCTGCCGCCTGCCGGAGCTTTGCATGAGCTGCCTCTCGGCCTACTGTGTGGATGCGGCGGAGCTGGCCAAACGCTGCGGCCTGCCCTTTGCCTGGGATCCGCAGAAGCTGCATTTGTTTGGCATGATCGTGTTTGAATGAAAAGAAAAAACCGCCCTTTTGGGCGGTTCTTCTTTTGGCGGAGATGGAGAGATTCGCCCGGCACAGGCACTGTGCCGGCACGCACACGGGCACCGAAACATGCCCCCGGCATGTTTCTAACGCTTCGCGTTTGCCCTTTTCGAATCTCATAACCTACCAAAAAGAAAAGAGCTACCCTTTCGGGTAACTCTTTCTTTTTGGCGGAGATGGAGAGATTCGAACTCTCGAACACCTTTTGGGT
>SVLG01000110.1 GCA_015068055.1 Oscillospiraceae bacterium
TGGCTTCAAAGGTATTGCGGTTGATGCAATTTTTCAGCAGGTATTTATCCAGCTCGGCTTTGCTGCCCAACTGCTCCTCAGTGTCTTCAACGGTCTGCTGATAGGCCTTTTTCTGCTCGGCGGTCAAACCGCTGCCCAATTCTTCAGCCTTGGTCTCCACGATGCGGTAGAGTTTGACGCTCTCCATGGTCTGATCCTTGACGTACTCCTCCAGAGTGGGGGTATCACCGGCAGTGGTCCAGCTCCAGTCCGGCTCCTCCTCGCCGAACATGACGCTGTGATACATCTCGGCGTTATAGGCCAGCCAGTAGAGGTAATCCTCGGCCAGGACGGGCTGGCCGTCCACATAGGCCACCACTTCGTCATGGGCAATGCCTGTGGTGTATTTCATCACATCCTCAATGACATAGGGATCGTATCCCTTGACGGCAGTCTTCTCGGCCAGATATCCAAAACCGAAAAAGCCGGCCACACTGAGAACCGCCATGCCGATGACGGCAACAAGTCGTTTCATTTTGTTTCCTCCTGCGGGTGAGATCACCCTGTTTTGCGCATAAAGCGGGTTTATTCTAGCACAATCCCGTTTCCTTGACAAGAAATCCCGTCAACTTTCATGGTTTGTTTACATTTTTCCGGCCCGCTCGTAATCTTCCAGCAGCTTCTGCCCCAGCCGGAGCACATCCTCTCCCTTTTTCAGCCGCAGAGAGAGCATAGGCTTTTCGCCCGCGGCAAAGAGCAGCCGGCCTTTGTACTTTTCCTGCGCGCACAGGCTGGACACCCGGGCCAGATCCATCTTCCCCAGCGTACAGTTCAGGTTCATGCCCTTCTGGCGCAGCTCGGTGATCCCGTTTTCCGCCGCTTTGGAGCGCAGCAGCGCCACCGTGATCAGATTGTTCACCGTCCGGGGAGGATCTCCGTAACGGTCGATGAGCTCATCCACCAGATCGTCAGCCTCAGCCTCGGTGCGGATATGGGCAATGCGTCGGTAAAGGTCCATGCGCTGCTCCGGCATGGGTACATAGCGGTCGGGAATGGAGGCGGAAACCGTCAGATCGGCGGAACATTCGGGGGGCTTTTCCGGTACGATGCCCTGCTCCTCCAGCACTGCCTCCTCCAGCAGCTGCAGATACATATCATATCCTACGCTCATCAGAAAGCCGGACTGTTCGGGGCCAAGAATGTTGCCCGCGCCCCGGATCTCCAGATCCCGCATGGCGATCTTGAAGCCGGAACCGAACTCGGCAAATTCCCGGATGGCGCCCAGACGCTTGGAGGCCACCTCGGTGAGCACCTTGCCCCGGCGGTAGGTCAGGTAGGCACTGGCCCTTCTGGTGGAGCGGCCCACGCGCCCGCGCAGCTGATGCAATTGGGCAAGACCCATCTTGTCGGCGTCCTCAATAATCAGGGTGTTGGCATTGGGAATGTCAATGCCGGTTTCGATGATGGTGGTACACACCAACACATCCACCTCACCGTCGGTCATGCTGCCCATGACATCATTGATCTCCTCCTGGGTCATCTTTCCGTGGGCCACCGCCACACGGATCTCCTCCCCCAGCATCTCCTGAATACGGGCGGCCACCCGGGAGATGGTCTCCACCCGGTTGTGCAGGTAATAGACCTGTCCTCCCCGCTCCAGTTCCCTCCGCATAGCGTCGCAGAGCACCGACCAGTCGTGTTCCAGCACATAGGTCTGCACCGGCTGGCGGTCCATGGGCGGCTCCTCCAGGGTGGACATATCCCGGATGCCGGACAGGGCCATGTTCAGGGTGCGGGGAATGGGCGTGGCCGAGAGGGTGAGAACGTCCACCTGTTTTGCCAGTTCCTTGAGTTTTTCCTTATGGGTCACGCCGAACCGCTGCTCCTCATCCACCACCAGAAGACCCAGATCCTTGAAATGCACATCCTTTTGGAGCAGGCGGTGGGTGCCGATGAGCAGATCCACTTTGCCTTCAGATAGCTTATAAAGGATATTCTTGATTTGAGCCGAGGTGCGGAAGCGGGAAACCGTGTCGATCTCCACGGGGTACTTTTCAAACCGCTTTTTGGCGGTCAGAAAATGCTGGCGGGCCAGAACGGTGGTGGGTACCAGAATGGCGGCCTGCTTACCGTCGAGAATACATTTCATAATGGCGCGGAAGGCCACCTCGGTCTTGCCGTAGCCCACATCGCCGCAGAGCAGACGATCCATGGGCCGGGCCTGCTCCATATCCCGCTTGATCTCCTCGATACAGCGCAGCTGATCGTCGGTTTCGGTATATTCAAACTGCTCCTCGAATTCCTTCTGCCACGGAGAGTCCGGCGAGAAGGCAAAGCCGGGGGTGCGCTGGCGCTGGGCGTAGAGCTGAATGAGCCCCTTGGCCAGATCCTTGGCCGCCTTTTTGGCCCGGCTTTTGGCCTTTTCCCAGGCGTCGCCGCCCAGACGGGAGAGCTTTTTCTCCTCGGTATTTTCCCCCGAGCCGATATATTTGCTCACCAGATCCAGCTGGGTTGCGGGAACATAAAGCACGTCGGCACCGGCGTAGGCGATCTTCAGATAATCCTTCTCCACCCCGTCGGCCGCCATCTTCACCATGGCCACATAGCGTCCGATGCCGTGGTGGACATGGACCACCAGATCTCCGGGGGAAAGGTCGGTGAAGCTCTCCAGCTTCTGCCGGTTGGTGGCGGCTTTATTGGCGCGGGGCTTGCGTTTTGTCTGGGGCGCTCCCTCGGTGAGAATGGCCACTTTGGCCTCCGGCCATTCCATGCCGGCGGACAAGCCTCCCACCGCGATAACAGCCCCTCCCGGTGCGGGCAGGTCATGGAGCTGGAAGTCCACCGCTGTTTTGATCTTCTGCTCCCGCATCAAACTTTGCAGGTTCAGACAGCGCTGCTCGCCGGACAGGAGCACCACGGTGCGGTAGCCCGCCGTCATGTAATGCTTCAGATCGCTCACTGCCGTTTCCAGACTGGCGCCAAAGGAGGGAAGCTGCTTTGCCATAAGGGAAATCAGCGCTCTGGGCGGTGCCGGATAGGCCGACACCGAGAAGGAGTCTAGATAGGCCACCGGCCAGTCGGACAAAGCGTCCATCAGTTCCTCGGTGGTACGGGCAAAGCTTGCCAGCCTGCCGGCTACCATGCCGTTTTCCAGCAGCACCTGCGTATCTTCCCGCAGCTGCCAAAGGTAGTTTTTCGCCCGCTCGGCCACCCGGCTGCTTTCGGAAAAGAGCACCACCGCGTCTTCGCTGAGATAATCTGCCGCCGTGGCCATGGTAGGATAAATGAGGGCCAGATACCGGTCCACGGCGGGAAAGGGCAACCCCTGCTCCAGCTTCTCCCGGTCCCGTTCCAAAGTCTGGCGCAGGCGCTCGTTTTTCTCTCCGGCCAGCAGCCGGTCCAGCCCCTCCAGAAGTCCCGCTACGCCACCGGGGGCAAACTGGGGCAGCACCTCGGCGGCAGGCAAGATCTCTGCCCGGGCC
>SVLG01000025.1 GCA_015068055.1 Oscillospiraceae bacterium
GACTCCAACGGCTTCCACAATCCTCTGGATCACACCCGCGGCGTCCTCTCCATGGCCCGCACCATGATGCCCAACAGCGCCGGCAGCCAGTTCTTCATCATGCACAAGGCCGCTCCCCATCTGGACGGCGAGTACGCCGCCTTCGGCAAGGTCATCGAGGGTCTGGACGTGGTCGATGAGATCGCCAACACCCGCGTGGGTTTCAACGATAAGCCCATGCAGCCCCAGATCATGAGCAAGGTCACCGTGGATACTTTCGGTGTGGAGTATCCCGAACCCAACAAGCTGTAAGTTTCTTTTGTTCCCGACCGGGGGAGCCCCGCTCCCCCGCTTATATGGGGCCGTACTGGTTTCGACGGGGATATGGAGATTGGAATAGCGGGCGGATGCGCCTACCATCCATAAAATGGGCATTATAAATTAAAGAACAACGACAACGCTGTTCTGGCCGCGGCCTAAGCCGTGACCCGTCCCCTCCGGGAGTGCCTTGGCCCGGATGCGGGGCGTCGACGAAAGGCGGACGTGAGTAAGCAAAGCTTTGAGCTTACCATGAACAATGAAGCTACCCAAACCGTGTGTTTGACGTTTGACAGCGCGGCGGGAAACCGGGAGTAAGACTCCCAAAACAAGCGTCTGCGCCCGGAGAAGTTTCTTTTAAAGTGTTTTCGGACAGGGGTTCGATTCCCCTCGGCTCCACCAAATAAGACCGATCATTTTGATACGAGAAGTATCTGAATGGTCGGTCTTACGCCTTAATTCCATAAAGCCGGAGGTTTCACCATGAACATTACGCAGACTTTTTATGATAACCTGGCCACACAGTACGACAAGCTCTTTCAGGACTGGCAGGTCACAACCCAGGAGCAGGCCGTCCTTCTGGACAGGATCTTCTGGGACAACGGCTTCGACCGTTCCGCCCGGCTGCTGGACTGCGCCTGCGGCATCGGCACCCAGGCCATCGGTCTCGCGGCCCTCGGCTACGACGTAACCGCCTCGGATATCAGCCTCGGTGAACTGGCCGAGGCAAAGGAACGAGCCGAAAAGAACCATGTACATATTCGTTTTGAACAGGCAGACTTCCGCGCCCTGAAAGAATGCTTTCCGGAGCCGTTCGACATCGTCATCGCCATGGACAACGCTCTGCCCCATATGCTCTCCGCCGATGACCTCGCCTCCGCCGTCGAAAGCATCGCGGGGCAGTTGGCACCGGGTGGCCTCTTTGTGGCCAGCATCCGGGACTACGATGCGCTGCTGGCGGACAAGCCCCCCTATTCCCCGCCCTACATCCACAAAACTGAAAAAGGACAGCGGGTATCCTTCCAGACCTGGCACTGGAACGGCGACCACTACAGACTCGTCCAGTATATCATCGACGACGGGGAAAGCCTGCAGGTCGGCAAGTTTGAATGCGAGTACCGGGCCACCCGAAGGGAAGAACTTACAAGGCTGCTCAATGCCTGCGGCTGCAGCAGCGTGGTATGGAAGTTCCCGGAGGAAAGCGGTTTTTACCAGCCGATCGTAGTGGCCAAAAAGTAAGGGCAAAAAGAACTTGTTAAGAATACCGTCTCCCATATAAATTCTTGGTAAGACCCTTGTAAAAATCTGCCGCATTCTGTATAATTTTAATTTGGGCGGATTTGCCCCGTGATCATAGAGAAAGAGATGAATGAAATGGGCATTGCAAACACGGTAGCTCTTTTAGGCGGTCTCGCCTTTTTCCTGTTCGGCATGACGCTGCTGGGTGACGGGCTTAAGCGCGTGGCCGGCAGCAAGCTGGAAACCATTCTTGGCAAGCTCACCTCCACCACCTTCCGGGGTGTTCTGCTGGGCACGCTGGTCACCGCCGCCATCCAGTCCTCCTCTGCCACCACCGTTATGGTCGTTGGTTTCGTCAACTCCGGCATCATGAAGCTGGCCAACGCCATCGGCATTATCATGGGTGCCAACATCGGCACCACCGCCACCGGCTGGATTCTGGTTCTGGCAGGCGTGGAGGGCAAGGGGGCTTTCTCCTCCGCCACCATCTTTGCCTTTATTGCTTTCATCGGCATCATTCTTTACTTCTTCTGCAAAAAGAGCACTCAGAAGAATGTTGGTCTTATCCTGCTGGCCTTCGCCGTTCTCATGAACGGCATGCAGAGCATGAGCGGCGCCATGGCTCCCCTGAAGGAGAGCGAGGCCTTCCTGAGCTTCATCACCGCCGTTTCCAACCCGCTGGTAGCCATGGGTGTGGGCATCGTGGTCACAGCCATTATCCAGAGCTGCTCCGCCTCCATCGGTATTCTGCAGGCCCTCTCCGCCACCGGCGTCATCAGCTACGAAGTGGCGGTGCCCATGGTTCTGGGCATGTGCATCGGTGCCTGCGCCCCGGTGCTGCTCTCGGCCATCGGCGCCAATGTAAACGGCAAGCGCGCCGCCTTTGTCTACCTCTACTTTAACCTGGCCGGTTCCCTGCTGCTGATGATCCCCTTCTACATCATCCACGCCGTGGTGGGACTCGGCTTCATGGACACCATGGCTACCAGCATGGGCATCGCCGTGGTAAACACGGTGTACAAGGTACTGGCCACGGTGCTGCTGGCGCCCTTCGCCAAACATCTGGAAAAGCTGGCACTCGCCACCATCAAAGAAAAGGTGGGCGAGGAAGACGACGAGGAAGAGGACAACCTGCTGGACGAACGTTTTCTGGACTATCCCCCACTGGCACTGGAGCAGAGCAACGCCACGCTTATGCAGATGTCCACCTCCGCTTTCAAAAATCTGCGCAAGTCCATCGAACTGCTGCATACTTTCTCTCAGGTGAAGTATGACAAGATCTTCAGCCGCGAGGATAAGGTTGACCGCTATGAGGACCACCTTGGTGCCTATCTCGTCCGCATCAACGCCAAGGAACTCAGTCCCCGTGAAAGCCGTACCAGCAGCAAATGCCTCAGCTGCCTGACCAACCTGGAGCGCATCTCCGACCACGCGGTCAATCTGGCCGAACTGGCCCAGGAGCTAAACAGCAAGAAGGCCAACTTCTCTGAGGCCGCAGGGCGGGAAATCCAGATCTGCATGGATGCGGTCATGGAAATCATCGAACTGACCCAGAAGGCGCTGGCAGAAAACGATATGGACAAGGCCCGACTGGTGGAGCCGCTGGAGGAAGTCATCGACGCGCTGACCCAGGAACTGAAGACCCGTCATGTCCAGCGCATCCAGAGCGGCACCTGCACACTGGAACTGGGCTTCGTCTTCAACGACTGCATCAACAACTTCGAGCGTGTAGCCGACCACTGTTCCAACATCGCCGTTGCCGTTCTGGAAAGCGCCGACGAGTCTCTCCAGACCCACGGCTATCTCCGCTCCCTCAAGCAGCGAAACCCCGAAGAATACCGCAACGAGCTCACCCGCTGCGCCCGCAAGTATTACGAGGCCCTGGGCGATATGTAACGCAAAGGACATCTTAGCTGAATGAAAGAATACTTATATCTGGCCGTCGGAATTGTCGCAAAACTCCACGATATCATCATGCACCTCAATGACCGATACGAAACAAATTTCACCGACAAGGAACTGCACTTTCTTGTAATCGGTCTTTTGGGCATGGGGCTTGTTCTGGTGCTCTTCCCCATCTTTCGTTATCTGGCACGGCACAACCACGAACTGACCATTACGTGGATTTATGTTTTCACCCTGATCATCGTCATCACTTTCGCCATTGAGATCGGCCAGAAAATCACCGGAACCGGCAACATGGAATTCTCCGATATTGCCTTCGGCATCGTCGGCTTCCTTTTCCTGTTCCTCATCTACGCCCTTTTGCGCGCCGTCTGGCTGTTCATTATTAAAAAAATCCGCAGGAAACAAAAAGACTGATCCGGAAAGATCAGTCTTTTTTCATATCTTGTTCCAGCTTCTCCAGCAGCCTGTACGGCACCCGGAGATCTCCCTTCCCGCGGCCCAGTTCGATCCACGGCTTGCGGCTGCCGTGGTAGTCGCTGCCGCCGGTGATACCAAAGCCGCGCCGCTCGCATTCGGAAAGAAGCCACGCCGTCTCCTCCGGCGTATTCTCGGAATAGAGCGCCTCCACATGATGGATGCCAAGAGCCGTCACCGTGTCGAACAGACGGCCCATCCCCGCCCTGTCATAACCGTACATCACGGGATGAGCCAGCACGGGGACTCCCCCGGCTGCGCGGATGACCTCCACCGCTTTTTCGATGGAGATGCGCCGCTTGGGCAGATAAAAGGGCTTCCCCCGGCCAAGCAGGGTTTCAAAGCCCTCCCTGACACTGGAGATATAGCCCTTGTTGGCCAGATACTCACAGAAATGGGGCCGTCCCAGTACGGCGCCGGGATAGGCTTCCCGCAGGGCTTCGATGGAAATATCGTAACCGGCGGCCGAGAGATTCGCCGCAATCCTCTCGTTGCGCTGGTTGCGCTCGATGGCCACCCAGTCCAGCACCGGCCGCAGCTCCGGGGCCGTGGGATCGATAAAATAGCCGAGAATGTGGACATTATTGTCCAGGTAGTCCGAGGACACCTCGATCCCCGGCACCACCTCCACGCCCAGCTCCCGCCCGGCTTCCATCGCCTCCGCCACGCCGCCGACACTGTCGTGGTCGGTAACAGAAATGGCGGCAAGGCCCGCTGCCGCAGCCCGCTCCACCAGCGTCCGGGGGCTTTCGGAGCCATCGGACGCACTGGAATGCACATGCAGGTCAATATATCTCATGGTTTTACCCTCGCTTTCTTCAGTCATTATAACACAGTCTGTCCCGGAAATCCACGGTCTTTCTGGACAAAGCCGGGCTTTCGGGGTATAATGGTAAGTTAAGTAAGACCCACACCAAACAGTAAAGGACGGCCTATGAAAAGGATCATCATACTCATTCTCATCTGTACTCTCTGCCTCGGCGGCTGTACCCGCCGCAAGGATGTTGCGGAGACACAGGCCCCGCAGGCCGAAAGCGGCGGAAGCAAAGAGGAAGTGCGCCGGGCTGAGGACGCCAACGACGCCGCCTGGGCCTGGAACAACGAAGGAACAAAGCCCGCCGAAAAAAGCTGTATCCGTGTGGAAAAGCGCGACGGCAGCGGAAATCTTGTGCAATGGGTGGATCATACGCTGGATGGGCAGGGGCTTTTGCAGCAGGAAACCGTTATGCTCCCCAGCGGCAGCGCCGACCCGGACGAGTACCGGAAAACCTACGAATATATAAACGGCTTTCTGGTGGCGCATAATGAATACGATGCCGCCGGCCGTCTGATCTACCGCTACAAGTACAACGAGCGGGGTCTCGTTTTCAAGTGGATTCTCTACGATGAAGCGGGCGAGGTTCGTATGTGGTACGAGGACGCCTACGACGACCACGACAGTCTCATCAGCCACACCCTCTATCAGCCGGGGGCGGAACCAAAGATCATGAATCTTCGGGAATACGACTACAACGAGCAGAATCTCCCGCTGGAATGCCGCTACGTGAACAGCGCCGGCACGGTGCTGAGCCGCCACAGCTACAGCTATGCCTTTGACGGCAGCGGCCATGTGACTGAACGCAAAATCGTGGAACCCGACAGCGCCTCGGTGCAGGAATGGTTCCGCTACGAGTATGACGGCGCCGGTCGTGTCACCGTAAAGGAACAGTACGAGGCCGGCGAGGGTGACGTGATCAACGAGTATGACGATGCCGGCCGTCTCATTGAGGTAACGGAAACCGTGGGGGGCGACCGCTGCATCATCCGCACCCTCTACCGTTATGACGAGGCCGGAAGGCTTCTCCGGGAGGAAATTTACAACGCAGCCGGAGAACTGGCTGTGATTATGGATTATATCTGGCAGTAACGGAAAGGAGTCATTATGGAAGAAAGAAAAAGTCCCCGGGAGCTTGGCGCGCTCCTCAAGCGCTTCTTCTCCCTGTTTATCGTACTTGTCCTGCTGGGCGCGGTGGCTTCCAGCGGTGTCTACCAGCTGCAGGAGGATGAATATGCGGTGATCACCACCTTTGGCAAGCCCAGCGTGGTGAGCACCTCCGGTCTTAAGTTCAAGATCCCTCTGATTCAGCAAAAGCACATCGTCTCCAAGGCTACCAAGGGCTTCACCCTGGGCTACGACGTGAAAACCGGCGAGACCATTGAGGATGAGGCCGTGATGATCACGGTAGACTTCAACTTTGTGGGTGTGGACTTCTATGTGGAATACCGGGTCACCGATCCGGTCAAATATCTCTACAGCAGCGCCGAACCGGAGGCCATCCTCAAGATGATCTGTCAGAGCTATATCCGGGACACCATCGGTCTTTACAAGGTGGATGATGTCATCACCACCGGCAAGGCTGCCATTCAGGCGGACATCAAGGAGAAAATCACGGCCCGGCTGGAAGAGGAAGATCTGGGTCTTGCCCTGGTGAACATCACCATGCAGGACGCCGAGCCCCCCACGCTGGAAGTACAGCAGGCCTTCAAGCAGGTGGAGACCTCCAAGCAGGAGGCCGACACCGCCATCAACAACGCCAACAAATACGCCAACGAGGTTCTCCCCGCCGCCAAGGCCGATGCCGACGAAATTCTGCGGCAGGCCGAGGCCTATAAGGAGTCCCGCATTGCCGAGGCCAACGGTCAGGCCTCCCGCTTTGCCGAGCTTTACGCCGAGTACTCCAAGTACCCGGAGATCACCCGGCAGCGGCTCTTTTACGAAATTATCGGTGACATCTTCCCGGGCATGAAGGTGGTCATTCTGGGCGAGGACGGTGCCGGAGTCAGCACCGTGCTGCCGCTGGACGACTTTGCCGCTGCGGCGGCCACTACCGAAAAGGAGGCTGAATGATGGATAGCAGCAAGATCAAACGCGGTCTTCGCCGCAGCGCCATCCTCGTGCTGGCGCTGGCCCTGCTGGTGGTTTTTCTCAACAGCATCTACGTGGTACAGCCCAATAAGTACGGCATTCTCCGCCAGTTCGGTGCCGTGGTCGATGTAAAAAATGAACCGGGTCTCTATTTCAAAATCCCCTTCGTTCAGGACTATTCCACCCTGCCCCACACGGTTCTCCTGTATGACGTACCCGTCAGCGAACTGATCTGCGCGGACAAGACCACGCTCATCGCCGACTGTTTCGCCATCTGGGAGATCGATAACCCCAGACTCTTCATTGAGTCCCTCTCCGGCTCGCTGGCTACCGCCGAAAGCCGTCTCAATGCCAACATCTACAACGCACTCAAAACCGTCATGAGCGCCATGACGCTGGAGGAGATCGTCTCCGGCCGTGACGGAGAGGTGGTCAACGCCATCATGGACAACATCGGCAATTCCTTTGAAAAATACGGCATCCACCTCATCGCCGTGGAAACCAAGAAGATCGACCTGCCCGATGACAACAAAAGCGCCGTCTATACCCGCATGATCAGCGAGCGCAACAACATCGCCGCCTCCCATCTGGCCGAAGGCGAGGCAGAGGCCAAGGAGATCCGCAACGCCGCCGACAAGCAGGTGCAGATCACGCTGGCCGAAGCCGCCGCCGAGGGTGAGATTCTGAAAGCCGAAGGCGACGCGGAATATATGCGTATCCTCAGCGAAGTCTACGACGAAGCGGAGGAAGCCGAGTTCTACACCTATATGATCGCCCTGGACGCGCTGGAAGAAGCCATGCAGGGCGAGGAAAAGACTCTGATTCTCGATGCTTCCAGCCCCATTGCCCAACTTTTCTACTGAAGGGATCCTTCTCTTTGAACACCGTTCTTCAAAAAACCGTCCGCTGTCTGCTGCCGCTATCTCTGCGGCAGCGGCTGCGGGAACCGGTCTATGACTGGCTCAACCGCCGCGCCATACGCGCAGCGGTTCTTCCTGCTGCCCTTCAGCCGGGGATCAAGCTCTACGGCCTTCTGGACGAGGCCAGCGGTATGGGCAGCGCCGCCCGCATTCTGGCTTTGGGCTGCAGGACCGCGAAGGTTCCTCTCTCCCTCTGTCCCCTCCACAGCAACGGCGGCAATGGTGTGGCCATTGAGGACTTTTCCCCCCTCTGCAGCAATGAAAACGGCATGGGCTGCAATCTGTTCGTCTTTAACGCCGACTGCTCCGGAGCCTTTCTGCATCAGTGTGGGGCCGGGGTGCTGCGCGGCCGCTACAACATCGCCCACTGGTCCTGGGAACTGCCGAAGTTCCCGGCGCGTTGGGACAGAGCCTTTGAGCCCTACGACGAGATCTGGACTATCTCGGAGTTTTGCCGGGAGGCCATTGCCGAGCGGACGGATAAACCCGTCCGGGTGATTCCCTACGGCATACTCCCCGCCCCTGACAAAAGCCTGATGCGCGCCGACTTCTCCCTGCCTGAAGGACGCCTCCTCTATCTCTGCATGTGCGATCTCCGCTCCACCGCCCAGAGAAAGCACCCACTGGGTGCGCTGGAAGCCTATCTCCGTGCCTTCCCGGAGGAAAACGGAGAAACCGGTCTGGTGATCAAGCTTATCGGCGGCACGGTGCCTCCGAGCATCCGCAGGCTCATGGGAAACCGCAGCGACATTTTCCTTCTGGAAGGCAGCTTTGAGCGCCGCCGCACTGACGCCCTCATCGACCTCTGCGATGTTTTTGTCTCTCTCCACCGGGCCGAGGGATTCGGCCTTCCCATTGCCGAGGCCATGGCGCTGGGCAAGGCTGTGGTGGTCACCGGCTGGAGCGGAAATATGGATTTTTGCAGCAGCGACAATGCCTGCTGCGTTAAATACAGCCTCACCCCCATCGGCAAGCTGGCCACACCCCCCTACGATGCCTGGCAGAGCTGGGCCGAACCGGACATTGATGACGCCGCCTCATGGCTTCACCGTCTGTGGAAAGAACCCGCCCGGCGGCAGCAGTTGGCCCGGGCCGGGCAGGAATGCATACGAAGCCGCTACAGCCCGCAGCGCTGCGGTGAAAGCATGCAGGCCCGCCTCAGAGAACTTGAACTTCTTCCATAAGGAGAAACGATACCTTGGCAAAACAAAAAAGCAACCACTGGTCCGCCGGCACCCTGCACAGCCGGGGCTGGACAGACGCTCTCATCAAAGAACTGCTGCCCGAAGCAACCTGGCACTATTTCCATGGCCGCCGGGTACGCTGCTGGCGGCGGGAGGATATTCTGACCGCTGAAACCGACCCGCGCTTTGCCGCCGCAGCTGCGGCGGAGAAGGAGCGCCGCGCCCGGCTCGCGCTGGAAAAAAACGCCGACACCTTTGAGGCCGTTCAGGGTGCTGCCGCCTATCTCGGCGAATGCTGGGAAGCTGCGGCCAAGCCCGGCGGCGTGGTCACCCTTCTGGCTGCCCGCCTCCACGAAGCCATTGCGCTCACCATGGCTCATCTGCCCAGACCGGAAAGCCTCCGCCCCGGTCAGGCCACCAGCTATATCGGCTCCTTCAACACTCTGCAAAACCCCAAGCCGGGGCAAAACATCAACAACATCCTCCGGCACTTTGCCGCCGCAGCCCCCTGGATGGGCCGCAATTTCGACACCCCCGTGATGCGAAATCTCCGGGCCAGCTACGGCGCCGTGCTTTTGAGCGTGGCGGAAGCGGCCCTTTCCGACTTCGGCAACGCCGAGCGGCAAAAGGATGCCGAGGCCATGCTTTTGCGTGAAGACTTCCCCGTGCGGGAACTGCTGCACCACCCCCTCGGCTATCTCTACGCCGTCTGGTATGTGCCCAAGGCCATACGCAGCAGCCTTGAAGTGCTGGTAGCCCTGAACCCCCGGGACGAATACCCGGAGGCCCGGCAGATGAAGCGCCACTTCATCCTCCATCTGGGCGGCACCAACACCGGCAAGACCTATGCCGGTTTCCAGCGGCTGATGCAGTGTGAAAGCGGCGTGTATCTGGCTCCCCTGCGCCTTCTGGCGCTGGAGGCCCAGGAGACGCTGCTGGACGCCCATGTCCGCTGCTCCCTCACCACCGGTGAGGAAGAGGACTGGGAGCCGGGCGATACCCATGTAGCCGCCACCTGCGAAAAGCTGGACATGAAGCGTGTCTGGGATGTGGCCGTCATCGACGAGTGCCAGATGATCGCCGACAGCGAGCGGGGCTATGCCTGGACGAGGGCCATTTTGGGTGTCCTCGCCCCGGAAATCCACCTCTGCGCCGCCCCCGAGGCGGAGAACATCCTCCTCTGGCTCATATCCAGCTGCGGCGATACCTATGAGATCGTGGAACACGAGCGCAAAGCGCCCCTCATCTGCATGAAACGCTGCGTGGACTATACAGACGTGCAGCCCGGTGACGCCCTCATCACCTTTTCCAAGGTGGGTGTTCTGAGCATTGCCGAAGACCTTCGCCAGCGGGGCAAGAAGCCCGCCATCATCTACGGCGCTCTCCCCTATGCCACCCGCAGACGGCAGATGGAAGGCTTTCTGGATGGGGAGATGCGCTATGTGGTCTCCACCGATGCCATCGGCATGGGTCTGAACCTGCCCATCCGCCGCATCATCTTCATGGACACCCGCAAGTTCGACGGCAAGGAGGTCCGGGACCTGACCGCCGCCGAGATCAAGCAGATCGCCGGCCGGGCCGGCCGATACGGCATGTACGACAAGGGTTACGTGGGCGCTACGGACAACATCGCCGCCATCCGCGCCGGACTGGAGGCCACGGTGCCGCCCATTCAGAAGGCGGTGGTTGGCTTCTCCGATCTGGTGCTGCAGGTGGACTTCGATCTCCTGGAAGTACTGCAGGAATGGAACAAAATGCCCACGGTGGAACCCTATGTAAAGCTGGACATCACCCGCTACATCGCCGTCATCTCCAAGATGCGCGAGGACGGCTTCCGTCTCACCCGGGAACAGGAGCTTCGCGCCGCCAACATCCCCTACGATGAAAAGGACCCCGAACTGCAGAAGCTCTTCAACCACTTCCTGCGCCAATGGGGCCGGGGCGAGGAGCTGGAGCGGCCAAGACTCCCCGAACGCTCCGCCGGGGCTTACACCCTCCCGGAGCTGGAAGGTCACTGCCGCAAACTGGATCTCTTCTTCTCCTTTGCCAAGGCTTTTGACTGTGCCGTGGACACGGATGAACTCCGGGACGAGCGGGAGCAGGTGGCCGAATGGATCAACCTCATTCTCCTCCATAACCTCCGCAACAACATCCGCTTCTGTGCCGCCTGCGGCACGGCGCTGCCCCTCAACTACAAAGGCCGCATCTGCGCCTCCTGCTTCCGGCGGCGGGGCAGCTATCACGGAAAGAGGCACTAAAACCATGAAAATGACCTCCCTCTGTTATCTGGAAAAGGGCGATGAGTATCTGATGCTCCATCGCACCAAGAAGGTCCAGGACGAAAACCATGATAAATGGATCGGCGTGGGCGGCAAGTTTGAACCGGGTGAGAGCCCGGAGGACTGCATGCGCCGGGAAATTTACGAGGAAACGGGGCTCACCGCCACCGCCTGGAGCTATCGCGGCCTCGTCACCTTTGTCTCGGAAGAATACGGCACGGAGTATATGCACCTCTTTACCGTCCATGGCTGGGTCGGCGAAGCCCACGACTGCGACGAGGGAGAGCTGCGCTGGATCGGCAAGAAGGCCCTCTATGACCTCACCCTCTGGGAGGGTGACCGCATCTTCCTGCGCCTTTTGGAGGAGGACACCCCCTTCTTCTCCCTGAAGCTCTGCTACAGCGGCGATAAACTCACCGCCGCCGTCCTCAACGGCGAGGTGCTGGTATGAGCGTCTATCGCTTGGAACTCTGCTACGACGGCAGCCGTTACAAGGGCTGGCAGAAACAGGGCAACACCTCCCCCACCATACAGGAAAAGATCGAAACAGCCCTGAGCCGCATTCTCGGCGAGGAGATTGAGTGCGCCGGCAGCGGCCGCACTGATGCGGGTGTACACGCAAGGCGGCAGGTGCTCAGCTTCCACGCCGCCCCCTTCAACTGTGAAACCGTGCTTGCCGAACTGAGGCAGCATCTGCCCGAGGACATCGGCGCGCTTTGTCTTTGCGAGGCACCGCCCCGCTTTCACGCCCGGCTCAGCTGCAAAGGTAAGACCTATCTGTACCGGCTCTGGTACAGCAGCGAACCCTGTGTATTTGAGCGCAAATACGTCTGGCGGCACGAAGGGGTCCTCGACCTTGCGGAAATGAAAAAGGCCGCTGCGGCCCTTTGCGGCAGGCACGACTTTGCCGCCTTTTCCACCGGCCGCACAAAAAAATCCACCGTCCGGACGGTGGCGAGCATCCGCATGGAGGATACGGGCCGGGAGCTGCGCTTCTTCTTTCATGGAGATGGCTTTCTCTACAACATGGTGCGCATCCTCACGGGTACGCTGGTGGAAGCGGGCGAGGGAAAGCGCCGCGCCGATGACATGGCTGCTATTCTCGCCTCCCTTGATAGAAAAAACGCCGGACCCACCGCCCCGGCTCAGGGACTCATGCTCTGGGATGTGGAATACTGAAAAAGGACCGCTTTGTCAAGCGGTCCTTTTTTATCATATCAGTCCGAAATGCAGCAGGATCGTAAGCCCCAGCGTTACCGTCACCGAGGAGAACAGCGCCGTCAACCCCAGGCTCTCGGCGGCGATGGCCGTGTCTCCGCCCATGGCAGCCGCTATTACATACCCCGCCACAACGGTACAGCTGGCATTGAACAGGTAGATGGTTCCCAACTCGATGCCCCGGAAACCCAGCAACGCCCCCACCAGCGTCAGCAGTCCCGGTACCACCACCAGACGCACAAAAGTAGTGGGGAGGGTGTAGCGAAGGTTCCGGCGAAGATTACCGAAGTCGATTTCCGCACCAAGACACACAAGGATCAGCGGGGTTCCGATGCGGCCGATCTGATTCACGGTGTCCAGCACAACCCCCGCCAGCGGCAGCTTCAGCACCGCCGCCAGAACACCGGCAGCCGAGCCGATGATCAGCGGGTTTTTTATGAGCTTTTTCAGAGCCTTTTTCACGGCACCGCCGCCCTGTTCCGGGATCAGCAGGACATACATCAGCGTACCCAGCACATTGTTGGCCACCACCAGGAAGGGAAAGGTCACCGCACCGGGAGCGATATTCTCCGCCCCGTAGGTCTTGGTGAGCATGGGCAGGCCCTGCACGCTGAAGTTGGCCCGGAACATGGCCTGTGCCATGGCAGCGGCACGGGGTCTGTCCTTGACAAAAAGGGGGACAATCCATGTCAGCAGCAGACTGCTGACCGTAAGGCCCAGCACCATATAAATCACCAGAGCAGGGTTAAAGAACGCGCCCAGATCCCGCCCCTGCAAACTCATGAAGATGGCCATGGGTACGGCGATATTAAAGCTGAACCAGGTACCGCCCTTCACAAATTCTTTGCTGAAGCAGCCGATTCGGTTAAGAAACCAACCGAACATCATGATGGCTATGGTGGGAAAAACAATTTCTATGCTGAGGACGAGGCTATCCATATCAGCGCACCACCCCACGAATCAGCGCCGGGCGCTGCGGCTTTTCCGCCGTAATACTGTAGCAGGCACGGAGGGCCTCCGCGGCCTTTTGGGCACTCTCGGCTGTACGGGCATGGATGACGGCCAGAGTCTCCCCGGCCGCTACGGCATCGCCGTTCTTTTTCCGGAGCAGCACGCCCACACCCAGGTCGATCTCACTCTCCTTGGTCGCCCGGCCGCCGCCCAGCATCATAGACATCCGGCCCACGCCTCTGGCGTCGATGGCAGAGACATAGCCGCCCTTTTCGGCGGGCACTTCCAGTTCCACATCGGCTGCGGGCAGCAGGGAGGTATCGTACACGGCACGCCTGTCGCCGCCCTGAGCCTCCACCATGGCAGCCAGCCGATCCAGGGCACTGCCGTCGGCAATCACAGCCTCCAGTTTCGCCCGGGCCGCCTCCGCACTCTGCGCAGCTCCTGCATTCAGCAGGATCTCAGCGCCCAGCGTCAGGCAGAGTTCCCGCAGGTCGCTGACATCTTCACCACGCAGAACGGCGATGGCCTCCTTTACCTCCAGCGCATTGCCCACGGCAAAGCCCAGAGGCTGATCCATGTCCGTGACCACAGCCGACATATTGCGTCCGGCCCGGCGGCCCACAGCCACCATCTGCCGCGCCAGCTCAAAGGATGCCTCCTCCGTGGCCATGAAGGCACCGGAGCCCGTCTTTACATCCAACACGATGCTTTTGGCGCCGGAGGCCAGCTTCTTGCTCATGATGGACGAGACGATCAGAGGGATGGCGGGGACGGTACCGGTGACATCCCGGAGGGCGTAGAGCTTCTTATCCGCCGGGGCCAGCTCGCCGCTCTGTCCGGCAATCACAAACCCCACGGTATCCGCAATTTCCATAAAGCGCTCGCCGCTCATGCTGACGCTGAAGCCCGGGAAGGACTCCAGCTTGTCGATGGTGCCGCCGGTGTGGCCCAGGCCCCGGCCGGACATCTTGGCCATCTTCACGCCGCAGCAGGCCACCATAGGGCAGAGCACCAGCGAGGTCTTGTCACCCACGCCGCCGGTGGAATGCTTGTCGGCGGTCTTGTCACCCAGAGGGGAGAGATCCACCATGTCGCCGCTTTCGGCCATGGCCATGGTGAGTTCCAGCGTCTCCTCCTCATCCATGCCCCGGAAGATAATGGCCATCAGCAGGGCCGAGATCTGGTAATCCGGGATTTCCCCGGCGGTATAGCCTTCGACGATGAAGCGGATCTCCGCCGGGCTGAGCTTGCCGCCGTCACGTTTTTTCTCAATGAGTTCCACCATGCGCATGGGTCATTTCCCTCCCCTGACAAGATAGCGGTATGTATCGATCAGATCTTCGTGTTCAATATCCCGAATCTCATAATGACAGATCCGGCAAACCAGCTGGAAGATGCTGGCCTGCAGGGCCATGACCAGTACCGTACCGAGACCGAAGGGCGCGCCCAGCAGCACACCCAGAGCCAGCACCAGGATCTCCATGCCAAACTTCACCGTACCGATGGGGAAACGGGCAAAGCGCCGCCCAATGATCACCATCAACGTATCCCGAGGACCGCAGCCCAGCGCAGGCAGCGTATAGACAATGGTGGCAAAGGCAATGATCACCTGGCCCAGCATGGTATAGACCACGCCCAGCACCATGCTCTCCGCCGGCGGGAAGAAGGTAAAGGTATTGATGAAAAAGTCTGAAAACACCGCAACCAGAAAGGCGTTAAGCACCGAACCGATGCCGAGTTTTCCCTTGCAGAGGAGGTCCACCCCCAGCACCAGTATGCTGATGATGATGTTGCCCGTACCGTAGCTGACACCCAGAATGCCCGCCAGCCCCAGCGAGAGAGTACTCCAGGGGTTTGTACCCGCACTGCCGGCGATAACGCCAAAAAAGCTGCCCAGTCCATAGAGCATAAGGCCTGTAATGCAGAGGATCAGACGCCTCGGATAATTCTTTCCCATAGTTGCCGCTCCGTTTCATTTTATGAATAAATATTATACACCCCTTCCACGCACAAAACAACTCTTTCTGGCGAAATACTCCGGCATATGTTATACTGGCGGAAAAGGAGGTGCCGGCCCATGAAATACTCCCCGGATCGGGATCTTGCAGACTTCGTGGTCTTTGACTTTGAAACCACCGGCATTGGAAAGACGGAAAAAATCACAGAGATCGGCGCCGTGCGCTACGAGTGCCGGGAAAAGGTCGGCGAGTTTTCCCGGCTGGTAAACCCCGGCAGGCCCATCCCTCCCTTTGTGCAGGAGCTCACCGGCATCACCGACGCAATGGTGGCGGAGGAGCCCGGCATTGAGACGCTGCTGCCTCTCTTTCTGGACTTTGCAGGAGACCTGCCGCTCATTGCCCACAACGCCCCCTTCGACTGCGGCTTTCTTTTCCGGGAGGCGGAGGCGCTGGGGCTGGAGATCAAAAATACGGTGGTGGACACCCTCCGTCTGGCCCGGAAGGTGTTCCCCGGTCTGGACTCCTATAAGCTTGGCTTTCTTACGGACTACTTCTGCATCGCCCACGACACCGCCCACCGGGCCTGCAGCGACGCCGACGCCACCGCCAAACTGTATTTGATGATGCGGACGGAAAATGGCCCTTGACACCCACCGTTCTTTATGATATCTTTTTGATATCATAAAGAATAAGGAGCGCGGACATATGAAAGAAATTGTCATCAGCCAGAGAAAAAACGGCATGCCGGTTATGCTGCTGACCATTCTGGGGCTGCTGCTGGCCCTTGGCTGCATCATCGGCGGTGCCATTTTGCTGGATGCCGGAAAGAGTCCGGTGCTGTTCATTCTGGGCATGGTCTGGATGCTGCTGGGCTGGATCCCCCTGTGCGGTCTGAAGGTCATCAAGCCTCAGGAGGCGCTGGTGCTGACCCTTTTCGGCAAGTACATAGGCAGCCTGCGGGACAGTGGTTTTTACTTTGTTAATCCCTTTGCCACGGCAGTGAACCCCGCCGCCAAGACCAAGCTCAACCAGAGCGGCGATGTGGACAGCAGCAAGGGTATCGTCTTCACCGCCAACGGCACCGCAACCGCTGCGGAAATGCCCAGCAAGAAGATCTCTCTGAAGGCCATGACACTCAACAACGCCCGGCAGAAGATCAACGACTGTCTCGGCAACCCCGTGGAGATCGGCATTGCGGTGATCTGGCGGGTGGTGGATACGGCGAAGGCCGTCTTCGAAGTGGACAACTACAAGGAATACCTCTCCCTCCAGTGCGACAGCGCCCTGCGGAATGTGGTGCGCATCTACCCTTATGACGTGGCGCCCAACGTGGACACCACCGGCGACGGTCAGGCCGACGACGGCAGTCTCCGTGGCTCCAGTGATGTGGTGGCCAACCGCATCCGTGACGAGATCCAGAGCAAGGTGGCCGCTGCCGGCATTGAGATCGTGGAAGCCCGCATCACCTATCTGGCCTACGCCCCCGAGATTGCCGCTGTGATGCTGCAGCGCCAGCAGGCCTCCGCCATCATCGATGCGCGCAAAATGATTGTGGACGGTGCTGTGGGCATGGTGGAAATGGCTCTGGAACGGCTGAGCGAAAAGAACGTGGTGGAACTGGATGAGGAGCGCAAGGCGGCCATGGTTTCCAACCTGCTGGTTGTCCTTTGCGGCAACCGTGACGCCCAGCCCATCGTAAACTCCGGGAGTCTCTATTGATGGATGACAAGGCCAAGAAACAGGTGCCGCTGCGCCTGAGCCCCAAGCTCTACGCGGCCATCGCCGCCTGGGCCGAGGATGACTTCCGCTCGGTGAACGGGCAGATTGAGTATCTGCTCACCGAGTGTGTACGGCAGCGGAAGAAAAACGGAAAGTATGTATCCGACGAGATCGATGTCCCGCCGGAACTGGACATTCACTGAAAAAAGGAACGGACAAATTGTCCGTTCCTTTTTTCGTCAGGGCGTCTGGGAAAACTTCTGCCGGGCCTGCTGCACCTTCTGCTGCGGTGCGGCCTCCACCTGATACCAGCCGCGGCTCTGCATGGTGCCGAACATATCCGCCTGAATCCGGTGTTCATCGTCGAGGATGTTCAGAAAGGTATTTCTCAGCTGCTCATTGACACATTCACCGGCAAAGGTATTGTAGCTGCCGGAAATGAGCTTCTGGGAAATGAGACCGTCCTGAAGGATCTCCTTGTCGCCCATATACTGGTTGCACTGATTGGGATTGGTCATGGTTTCCTCCTCCTTTTACTGCAGATACTGCACCAGGGTGTTGTAGTGCGCCCGGTGCTTGCAGGCAAAGTCGTTGAGGTTCTGCTTGATCGCGGGATCGTTGCAAAGACAGGCCATCGCCTCGTACTTTTTCACCAGCGTCTGCTCCATGCCGATCTGATCTTCCAGCGCGGTGAGCTCCTTGCTCGTCAGATTCGCCATAAAAATATCCCCCTCCGTCACGTTTCGGCTCCCACAGGAGCCATTCACAGTATGAGCGGAGGGAGATGATATTATTTTGTCAATAAAAGGTCGCCAGCTCCTGTTGGGGCGGCTGACAGGGCTCGATGGAGAGCATATGCAGCACGGGACCCTCGTTGCCGCCGTAGAGATCCTCGATAAAGCGGAGATCCACCCGGGCGGTAAAGGTATACCAGCCAAGATTTGTCAGCGCGGCGGTGTCGCCCCACTCGGCGGAGATGGGCACAAACTGCACATCGTCGATGCAGCAGGTCATCACGTCCCGGCCAATGAAGAAGTAGCCGGGCCGTACCTTACGGGTCTTGGTGACAGCCTTGGCCTTCAACTGTACGGTCTTTCCCATGTACTTCCGGGGCGTCTCCATGATGTCCTGGAAGAAGATGGCAAAGTCCTCATCGGCAATGACTACGGTGTCCGCCTCCAGATCATAGGGCAAAGGCAGCTCCAGATCGTCATAGCTGATCTTTCCCTCCACCGTCTCAAAGGCGATGTCGCAGCGGCGGTTCACCGCCCGGACGGCCTTATGGGCCAGGATCTTCAGATCCTCGTCCTCGGCGGGGAAGCGGTTGAACACCGCCAGCTCACAGCTGCGCATCTTGTCCACCATCAGCTGGCGCATATTGTCGTTGTAGCTGCGGAAGGTGGTGGAGTCCACAAAGAGAAATTCCTGAGCCACCATCCAGCCGTCGGGCAGGTTATTATAGAGGTTGTCCAGCAGCCACATGCCGTTGTACTCCACCATAACATAGCTGCAGCGGTGTTTTTTCAAAAGGGACTTGAGATAATCCGGCTTCAGCTGGCTCTCGTCCTCAATGCGCTCGGTGTAGATATTGGGTGCGGCAAAGGTGGAGGGGTCGTACTCCTCCTCCCCCTCCTCACAGAGCAGGAGCAGAATGCGGTCGCCGTTGTTGAAATTCTCGTCCTGCAGGGTTTCCTGAGCAAACTTGGTCTTGCCCGCATCCAGAAAACCCGTAAAGAGATATACCGGTACTTCTTTCGCCATGCCGCATCTCCTTACGCAAAGAGCGCAGCCACGGCATCCTCATGGAGGCCGGAGCCGATGACGCAGAGGCGGCCGGTGACACCGGCGGCGCCGCGGCGGATCTCGATCTCGCAGGGCGTGTAGTCAAAGTGGAACCACTGACCGTCCACGCTGTCCACGATGCCCTTGGCACGCAGCACGATGCCGCACTTTTCCTCGTCATCCAGCGCGGAGAGGGCAGCGCGCAGCTCTTCCTCGCTGAACTTTTTGGCGGTCTCACAGCCCCAGGAGACAAAGACCTCGTCGGCATGGTGGTCATGGTGGTGATGGTGCTCGTGGCCGTGCTCGTGATGATGGCAGTCGCAGTGGGGATCGTCGCACTCATGGTCGTGATCGTGATGATGCTCGTGGTGATGGTGCTCATGCTCATGATCGTGGCAGGAGCAGTTGGGGTCATGGCACTCATGGTCATGATCATGGTGATGGTGATGATGCTCGTGCTCCATGGCCTCCAGCGCGCTCTCCAGCGTATCCCGCTGCTCCATGGCGGCAAGGATCTGCTGACCGCTGAGCTCGTTCCAGTCGGTGGTGATGATGACGGCCTTGGCGTTTCGCTCACGCAGCAGCGCCACGGTCTTTTCCAGCTTTTCCTGCGGCATATCGGCGGTGCGGCTCAGGACGATGCAGCCGGCATGCTCGATCTGGTTGGAGCAGAACTCACCGAAGTTCTTGAGATAGACCTTGATGCGCTTGGCATCGGCCACGGTGACCATGCTGTTGATGCGCATATCCTCGTTCTCCACGGCCTCCACGCTCCTGACCACGTCGGAGAGCTTGCCCACGCCGGAGGGCTCGATGAGGATGCGGTCGGGGTGATACTCCTCCCAGACCTTCTTCAGCGCGGCGCGGAAGTCACCCACCAGGCTGCAGCAGATGCAGCCGGAGTTGATCTCGGAGACCTGAATGCCGGCCTCCTCCATAAAGCCGCCGTCGATGCCGATCTCACCAAACTCGTTTTCCACCAGCACCAGCTTCTCGCCGGCATAAGCCTCGCGGATGAGTTTTTTGATGAGCGTAGTCTTACCGGCGCCCAGAAAACCGGAAAAAATATCGATTTTGGTCATGTATATGTTTCTCCTTTGAAAGATTCTTACCAACATATAATTATACCACGTCTGTCAAGAGTTTCTACAGCTCTTGCGCATTTTTTCCCTATAAGATATAATGAAATTTACAATAAAAATGGGGTGACAGCTTGAAAAACACAGCACAAAAAGAACGCACAGCGCTGCTGCGGCGCTTCCTTCGGGGGAGTGGCCGCGCCTTTGCCCTGTGCATTTTCTGCGGCATTCTGCTTACCCTCTGCGATATGCTCATCCCCCAGATCATTCGCTACGCCGTGGACAGCGTTATCGGCGGCGAAGCCTCCGGTTTTCCGGCGCTGACCGCCTTCCTGCGGCAGCGCTTTTGGCTGCTGGGTGTGATGCTGGCCGTCGTGGGGCTGCTGGGCGCTCTTTTCCGGTACTACAACAATCTCTTCAACGCCAAGGCCGGTGAAACGCTGGTGAAAACCATGCGCGACAGCCTTTACGGCCACATCCAGCGCCTGCCCTGGAGCTGGCACCAGAAAAACGCCACCGGCGACATTATCCAGCGCTGCACCAGCGACGTGGAGGTCATCAAGACCTTCTTCCAGGAACAGTTCGTCAGCGTCTTCCGCATCGTCATTCTCATTGCCTTTTCCATCGGCTGCATGGCGGCCATGAGCCTGCCGCTGGCGCTGGTGGCGCTGGCCTTTGTGCCCATCATCGTCAGCTACTCCCTTGTTTTCCACAACCGCATCCGTGAGCGTTTTGCTCTCTGCGATGAGAACGAGGGCATTCTCTCCACCATTGCTCAGGAAAATCTTACCGGTGTCCGTGTGGTGCGGGCCTTTGGCCGGGAGGATTTCGAGCGGCAGCGCTTTGAAAACCAAAACCAGATTTATACCAACTGCTGGATCACCCTCTGCCGGACGCTGGCCTGGTTCTGGGCCTCGGGCGATATGAGCAGCGGTTTGCAGGTCATGAGCATCGTGGTGCTGGGCAGCATCTTCTGCGTACAGGGCAGACTCACTCCCGGTGAGTTTATTGCCTTCAATGCCTATAACGCCATGCTGGTCTGGCCGGTGCGCCGTTTGGGCCGCATGATCTCCCAGATGAGCAAGGCCGGTGTGTCCATGGACCGTCTGGCCTATATCATGAACTCCCAGCCGGAGCAGGACGCCCCCGGCGCGGACACGCCGCCCATGGATGGGGACATTTCCTTTGAAAACGTCTCCTTTGCCTACGACGAGGGCACGGAGGTTCTCCACGACATTTCTTTCACCATTCCCGCCGGCTCCTCCTTCGGCATCCTCGGCGGCACCGGCAGTGGAAAAAGCAGTCTTATGCACCTTCTCTGCCGCCTCCACGAACCCGGCAGCGGCCGCATCACCGTGGGCGACCGGGACATTGCCGCCATGCAGGCCCGGCATGTCCGTTCCCAGGTGGGTATCGTGCTGCAGGAACCCTTCCTTTTCTCCCGTACCATCGGGGAAAACATCGGCATCTGCGGCATCAGCGCCGAGGAACTGCGTCAGGCCGCCGTCACCGCCTGCATCCACGAGGATATTATGGACTTTACCGCCGGCTATGACACGCTGGTGGGTGAACGGGGCGTTACCCTCTCCGGCGGACAGAAGCAGCGGGTGGCCATGGCCCGGACGCTGAGCCGCCGCACCCCCATCCTCATCTTTGACGATTCCCTTTCCGCGGTGGATACGGAAACCGATGAGCGCATCCGCGAGGCGCTCTCCCGGGATCTTCACGGCTGCACCCGCATCATCATCTCCCACCGCATCACCACGCTGATGGACTGCGACTGCGTACTGGTGCTGGATAACGGCAGCGTTGCCGAGCTGGACAGCCCCGCGGAACTCTATGCGCGCGGCGGTATCTATCGACGCATTTACGACATGCAGATGTCGCTGGGAGAGGAGGAAGGCCCATGAACGACGAGCATACTTCTCTCCCCTTCTTCGGCATCCCCCGGCTCCTGCCGTGGCTGCGCCCCCATGCCGGAATCTTCCTTACCATGATCCTCACGGGCCTTCTGGGCGGCGTCATGGACATCGTCATCCCCCTTTTCCAGAAGCACGCCATCAACGTCTACATTGCCGACGGCCACACGCGGGGCCTTGGCGGCTTCATCGCCCTCTATCTGCTGGCGCTCCTCTTTCAGATCGGTCAGAACACCCTCTCGGCCTACAAAGCCTGCGAGATCGAGATGTATGTGGGCCGCGATCTGAAACGCGCCGCCTTCAACCATCTGCAGACCCTGTCCTTCAGTTACTTTAACCACAACAGCGTGGGCTACATCCACGCCCGGGTCATGAGCGACACCGACCGCATCGCCGCGCTGGTGAGCTGGAGCCTCATTGAGCTTATCTGGAGCGGCATCTATGTCGTGGGTGCCATTGCCGCCATGCTGCTCATTCACTGGAGGCTGGCTCTCTGGGTACTGGCGGCATTGCCGGTGATGGTTCTGATCTCCGCCTATTTCCAGAAGCGGCTGATCTTCACCCAGCGCAAGGTGCGCGAACAGAATTCCCGCATCACCTCCGCCTTCAACGAGGGCATCACCGGCGCGCCCACGGCAAAGTCGCTGGTGATCGAAGGTAAGATGGCCGCAGAGTTTGACGGCCTTACCGGCCATATGCGAGCCCTTTCCGTCAAAGCCATGCACTTCCGCTCGCTCTTTCTCTCCCTGACGGTGCTCATCGCCTCGCTGGCGCTGGCGCTCCTCCTCTGGCGGGGCGGTCAGCTGACCCGGGACGGACTTTTGCTGCTGGGCACCCTCTCCGTGTTCATGACCTATGCTCAGGGCATGACCGAGCCCATTCAGGGTATCATTCAGGCTGTCTCCAACCTCATCACCGTGCAGGTAAATGTGGAGCGCTTCACACGGCTTCTGGAAACCGAAAGCGACGTAAAGGATACGAGCGAAGTCGTGGAACGCTACGGCGACACCTTCCGGCCCAAACGGGAAAACTGGGAAGCGCTCCACGGGGACGTGGAGTTTGACGATGTCACCTTCCGCTACCCCGACGGGGACGAAAATGTGCTGGAGCATTTCTCCCTGAAAATCCCCAAAGGTACCAATGTGGCCATCGTGGGCGAAACCGGTGCGGGTAAAAGTACGCTGGTGAATCTGGTCTGCCGCTTCTTCGAGCCTACGGCGGGCCGGGTGCTCATCGACGGCCGGGACGCCAGAGAGCGCAGCCAGCTCTGGCTCCACTCCCACATCGGCTATGTGCTGCAGACCCCGCATCTTTTCTCCGGCACCGTACTGGAAAATCTCCGCTACGGCAAACCGGATGCCACCATGGACGAGGTGGAACGGGCCGTAAAGGCCGTCCATGCCGAGGGCATCATCGCCCGGCTCCCCGAGGGCTACGAAAGTCAGGTGGGAGAAGGCGGCAACAGTCTCTCCACCGGGGAAAAGCAGCTTTTGTCCTTTGCCCGGGCCATTCTGGCCGACCCCGCCATCTTCGTGCTGGACGAGGCCACCTCCTCCGTAGATACGGAAACCGAGCGGCTCATTCAGGACGCCATCGAAAAACTCATGGCGGGCCGCACTTCCTTTGTCATCGCCCATCGGCTTTCCACCATTCGCCGCAGCGACGTAATATTGGTGGTCAGCGACGGCAAAATCATTGAGCAGGGCAGCCACCGTGAGCTCATGGAGCGGCGGGGCGCCTACTGGAAACTTTACACCCGCCAGTACCGGGAGGAACAGCTCCGCTCGCTGCTGGAAAGCTTTTGAAAACGAGAGGTTTGAGCTATGGAAAACGAAGAACTGCGCATATCCCCGCTGAAGCTGGGTCTTGCCTACGCGGGCTGTTTTCTGGGGGTAGGCTACATCTCCGGGCAGGAGCTGTGGACCTTTTTCGGCGGCTACGGCATCTGGGGCTTTGTGGGTGCGGCGGCGGTGCTGCTGACCCAGTATATCTCCGGTTTGATGCTCATCCGTCTTGCCAATATCACCGGGGCGGACACCATTGACAAGCTGGTGGTGCGCAAGGATATCCGCTCCCTGCGCATGGCGGTGAACTTCATCCAGACGCTGATGATGTTCTTTGCCATGACCGTCATGGTGGCGGGCTCCGGTGCGCTGATGAACCAGCTTTTCTCGCTGCCCCCCTGGCTGGGCAGCACGGTCTTTGCCCTTTTCATCGGCTATGTGTCTTACAAGGGGCTCGGTACGCTGATGCGCGTTTTCTCCACGGTGGTGCCGGTGCTGACCGGCGTCAGCGTGCTGGTCTGCCTGCTGACTCTCTGGAACACGGACTGGGCCTCTGCCAACTTCATCGTCTATGATCCCCGACCGGACTTTGTCATGAGCCGCTGGTACTTTGCCGCCATCCTCTTTTTCTCCTACAACCTTTTTGCCGCCATCGGCGTTCTTACCCCCATCGGCAACCGGCTCCGGAACAAAGCGGTCAGCCGCCGGGGCATCGCCCTGGGCTGTGGGATTCTGGCACTGATGACCTTCGGCGTCCTCTCCGCTATCACCCTGCGCCCCGACAGCATTGCCATGGAGCTGCCCATGCTGGAAGTGGCCCGGGAGATCAGCGGCGTGCTGGCCAGCATCTTTGCGGTGCTGCTGCTGGGCGGCATGTTCGGCACCGCCTCCAACTGCGGTCTTTATACCCTCGACTTTCTCTGCAAAAAGACAGACTTCGCCAAAAGACGGCGCTTCCTCACCGTACTTATCATGATGCTCCTCGCCTTCGGCATCTCCCTCTTTGGCTTCTCCGGCCTTATCAGCACCATGTACCCCATCTTTGGCTACTTTGGTGTCTTCCTCTTTGCGGGACTGATAGAGCATTACATATACTGCATGCGAAAAAGCGCTGTCTGAGGACAGCGCTTTTTCGCATGTGCCGCCCCATATTTGGTAATCCATACAAATTATATTCCATATCTT
Organism: Oscillospiraceae bacterium; assembly: GCA_015068055.1. The sequence goes on from SVLG01000025.1 coordinate 24,805, forward strand.
GCGTTTTCCCCCTATATGTGGTATTCTTTCGGGGCACGAAAGGAGGGCGCGCGCCATGCACATTCACGGTCTGCAAAAGCTGACGCTGCTGGACTATCCGGGCCACACGGCCTGCACGGTGTTCACCGGCGGCTGCAATTACCGCTGCCCCTTCTGTCACAACGCCTCTTTGGTACTCCGTCCTACCGAACAGCCGATGATCGCCGTTGAGGAGGTGCTGAGCTTTCTTAAAAAGCGTCAGGGCCTGCTGGACGGGGTCTGCATTACCGGTGGTGAACCCACGCTGGAAAAGGGTCTCGCAGACTTCTGCGCTGCGGTGAAGGAGCTGGGCTTCGCCGTGAAGCTGGACAGCAACGGCAGCCGTCCCGAGGTGCTGCGTTCTCTCATTGAAAATAGCCTCGTGGACTATGTGGCCATGGACATCAAGAGCAGCCGGGAAAACTACGGCAGGCTCGTCGGCATCCCCGGCTACGACACCTCCGCCGTGGAGGAGAGCGCCGCTCTTTTGATGGAAGGACGGGTGGACTTTGAGTTCCGCACCACGGTGGTGAAGGAATTCCACAGCGTCGAGGACTTCGAGCGCATCGGGCAGTGGCTCCGGGGCGAGGAAAAATACTTCCTCCAGTGCTTCAAGGACAGCGGCGATATTCTCAGCAGCGGCTGCAGCGCCTTTACGAAAAGCGAGATGGAGGGTCTTCGCGAGGCGGTGCTTCCGTATATCCCAAACACTCATCTCCGCGGTGTGGACTGAGGCTTGTCAAGACAGAAAAATACACAAAAAGAGGCACAAAATATTGTGCCTCTTTCTTCTTGCAAATACCATATTTTGATTGACTCCCTCCTGTCATCATGATATGATATCGAAGCCGACACTATATATTGTTAAGTAAAAAAATATAGATACAGACAGGAGACTGCCCATGTACCGCGTAGTAAAAAGAGACGGACGCATCGTGGATTTCGAGATCGTCAAGATTGCCGATGCCATGAAGAAGGCCTTCGAGGCCACCGACACCAACTATACCGAGACGGTCATCGACTTTCTGGCCGTCATGGTCACCGCAGACTTTCAGAGCAAGATCGCCGATGATCTGGTGAACATCGAAGACATTCAGGACAGCGTGGAGAGCGTTCTCAGCCGCGGCGGCTATGAGAATGTGGCCAAGGCTTACATCCTCTACCGTAAGCAGCGGGAGAAGCTCCGCAATGTCAGCGCCACGGCTCTGGACTACAAGAAGACCGTGGATAACTACCTGAAGATCAACGACTGGCGCGTGAAGGAAAACTCCACCGTCACTTATTCCGTGGGTGGTCTGATCCTCTCCAACTCCGGCGCCATCACCGCCAACTACTGGCTCAGCGAGGTCTATGACCAGGAGATCGCCGAGGCGCACCGCAACGCCGACATCCACCTGCACGATCTGAGCATGCTCACCGGCTACTGCGCCGGCTGGAGTCTCAAGCAGCTCATCCAGCAGGGTCTCGGCATCCCCGGCAAGATCAACTCCGCCCCCGCCAGCCATCTCTCCACCCTCTGCAACCAGATGGTGAACTTCCTCGGCATCATGCAGAACGAATGGGCCGGCGCTCAGGCCA